>CAYWSC010000042.1:0-10413 GCA_964460695.1 Hadarchaeota archaeon (SeqCode) | reverse complement strand
GCCCGCTTCCATCTAAGGTGGGAAAACAAGTCGTTAAATTCATCCGATAGACTTAAGTGGAAGGGCTTGTTACAAGTAAAGGTGGGTGATACGTAATTGCGGCGGATCCGCATGGCTTGGCTGTGCATTGGTGTCAGCATGCTAATTCTGCTGGGTATGGGGGTTGTTCTAAGTCAAGGTGGAGAGGGTAGCGGGTCTTCAGGTCAATGCACCGACGTTCTGAACCCGGAAGGTGGTGAGATGCCTAAGGAACCCATCCAGACCGTCATAAGGACTCTTCCCGGCGGACGGACTGAGCGTTGCGCCCTATTCGAGAATGGTTGGAGGATCTGCGCCGTTTTTGGCGATCCTTCCAAAGGGGGAGACAAGGCTCTTGACTCTCGCCTGCAGATTTCTGTGGTGGTTGGGGATCTTCCCGAAGCACGACCCTCACTACAAGTTTTTGCACGACAAGAAGGATGAGTATCGCCTTAAGCGACATTTAGGCGAAGAAGCGTAAATGTTGGTCCTCGCGACTCATTGCTCGGTTGTCGTCCTACCGCGGTGGGGATAAGGGGACCTCTGTTTCTGTTAGAAATAAGGTTCCCGGGCCCGGGCCCGGGAACCAGCCCCTCTCTAGGACGTGGGAACTACGTCCTGCAGACCTTCCTTCGTTATGAGAAACCGAGCCTCTCCAAGAGGTAGGCACGGAGAGTCCACGACGCGGGCAACCCGGATTTCTCCCTTGGACTTTCTCAGGTAGATCCGGGTGGTGGTTGAGTGACCGAGTACGTGGCCCCCTATCGGAGCCGTTGGGTCCCCGAAGAGTATGTCGGGCCGTGACATGACCTGGTTGGTGACGACTGAGACCAACTGGTATATGTCGGTTAGCCTGTGGAGCCTCGAGAGGTGTTGTGCCAGCTTCTGCTGCCTCTCAGCCAGCCGCCCTCTACCGATGTATTCGGATCTGAAGTGGACCATGAGGCTGTCGATTATCAGCATCTTGATATTCTCCTCCTTTATCATCTTCTCTGCGTTGTCAAGGAGGAGTATCTGGTGGGCCGCGTTATAGGCGCGAGCGGTGAGTATGTTATCGAGAACCTCGTCGGGGTCCAGGTCGACGGCGATGGCCATTTCATGAATCCTCTCCGGCCTGAAGGTGGCCTCGGTGTCTATCCAGAGAACCTTTCCCTCCATTCCTCCCCGCTCAGGGGGAAGCTGAACGTTGACGGCCAGCTGGTGGCATATCTGGGACTTTCCAGATCCGAACTCGCCGTAGAACTCGGTTATAGAGCCCGCCTCAAGCCCGCCGCCGATCATGTCGTCGAACTCCTTGCTTCCCGTTGTGACACGGGGCAGGTTTTGGCGCCGCTCCATTATTTCGAGTCCCCGGTACCACCTTACTAGGTCTTGGGCTCGCTCCTTGGCGGCGGCGATTATCTTGAGGGCGATCCCGTCCGAGATTCCGGATATCTCGCAAATCTCGTCTGGAGAGGCAACTGCGAGACTTTCCACCGAGTAGTATCCGGCCTTCTCAAGGCTCTCGGCCGTTCTCGGCCCTACACCAGGAAGGTCTTCGATTTCGGAGGACATAGTATCCCTCTGGAAGCTCCTTCGATGGTTGTGCTTAAAAGCACACTTTGAACCCCCCTGTGTTGTGAGTTGTTTCCGCCACAACAACTAACAGTCCGGGGTAAGGGTTATACTTACATTTATATCCTAGTTGCCCGTTTACTCGACACATGGACCGAAAGATGGGCGACATAGACTCCATGGTTGAAGACGTCCTCGGAAGGTCCACCATCTTTCGTGACGAGTCAAAGCTTGACGCTGCATACGTCCCACAGTACCTTCCCCACCGGGAAAACGAGCTGAAGACCCTTGTGGAGTACTTCAAGGGCTCCCTGTCCCCCGCCCCAGTTGCTCAGACCGTGACGCTTCTCGGGGGGATAGGTACAGGGAAGACCATGCTGAGCAAGAGGTTCGGGATAAGCATAGAGAGGGCGGCCGCTAGGCGCGGGATCAAGCTGAAGTACATACACATCAACTGCCGCAAGGAGCGAACCGACTACATGATCTGGGCCTCCATGGCCAAAGAGCTCCAGCCGGAACTAGAACTGAGGGGGTATCCCGCCGAATACGTTCAGAAGGCTGTTGACGAGCTTCTCGTAGATACGAACACGATCCTGATCGTGTGTCTCGACGAGGTCGACTACTATATGAGCAGGGAGGGGAGGGACATAATCTACTTCCTCTCACGGCCGCTGGAGAACCACAGGCTCGACAGCGTCGCCAGGTACAGCATGATTCTGATAAGCCGGGACTTCTCGTTCTACTACAAGCTTGACGAGCCGACGCGGAGTTCGCTGAAGAAGAACGTGATAAGACTTGAGAAGTATACGGCGTCACAGCTTTTCGACATACTGAAGTACAGGGCAAACGAGGCCTTCGTGGAGGGCGCAATGCCCGACGAAGTGATCAAGTTCGTCTCGGAGATCGCTGCCCAGACGGGCGACTGCAGATTCGCCCTAGAGATGATGTACTATGCCGGAAAGAGGGCAGACCGTGACGGTAGAACGGAGGTCACCTTCGAGGATGTCAGAGCGGCCAAGGCAGAGGTCCTCCCGGTGGTCTCCGAGACCGAGCTGCGGGAGCTGAACCTCCACCAGAAACTGACCTACCTAGCGGCGGCAAACCTCCTCAAGGACTCGCCAAGCGTCTTGTCGGGAGAGGTGTTTTCCGAGTACGAGAGCCTCTGCGAGCAGTACAACGAGCCTCCTAGGTCGTATACGTCCTTTGCGTCCTACCTCAAGGACCTGGGCAACCTCGGGTTCATAGAGGCTAAGACGGAGGTGGGGCTGAAGGAGACGGGAGGAATGTCGACTCGCATCAGCATCCAAGATATCCCAGTCGAGATACTCTCACAAAAGCTCCAGGAGATAATATCGCAAGACCTTTCCAGAGAGAGCTATCTGAGGTACAAGTAGCCGGACGGCTATACGGCTTTGGCGTATCTCTCGAGGATCTGGGAGACCTTCTCCTGAATCCTCTCCTGGTTGAGGGTACATATGCGCTCCGGCCTGTACATGCCTATGTCCAGAACTATGGTCGTGATTAGGCGGGAGTCGGTAACGTCAAAGGCGGGGTTGTAGAGGGCTATCTTCCCGCTCTCCATCTCCGTACTCACCCGATCCATGGGCGGCCAGTGGCTGAGCGCCTCCTCGCTTATTATCCCTTTCTTCTTCTTCTCCAACGCCTCGTAGTGATAGGGTAGGAACACCTCTTCCATGCTGCGCTCCTCGATGGGTATCTCGTCTCCGTTGTGGTCCAGATCAAGGGTCGAGTAGGAAGCGGCCACTACGAAGGGAACGTTGTAGAAGGCCACCATCCTCGCTATGTCGTTGGTTCCGATCTTGTTCGCCACGGATCCGTCCTTCGTTATCCGGTCGGCCCCGACAAGTACCCGGGTTATCCCGAATCTTTCAAAGCTGCTTGCCACCATGTTGTCCGTTATCCCGGCTACGGGAACTCCGGCGGTCATCAGCTCCCAGAGCGTGAGCTTGAATCCCTGGCTTCGAGGCCGCGTTTCCTTCGAGACAACCTTCACATCCTTGCCCTTCAAATACGCGTACTCAACGACGCCAAGGGCGCTTCCACCGTAGGTCGTGGCTAGGGATCCTGCGTTGCAGTGGGTGAGGATTACGTCTCCGTCCGCGATGAGCCTGCTTCCGTTCTCTGCCAGCGCCCTGCTGATAAAGAGATCCTCAATGAATATCCGGTCGGCCTCCTGCTTGAGATGGTCGTAGACGTCTCCCGCAGTCTTCAGGGCGTTGCGCGCCGCAGTGCACATTCTGTCGACGCTCCATGAGAGGTTAACCGCCGTGGGGCGCGCCTTTCTAATCTCCTCGGCCGCCGCGAGGATGTTCTCGACGGTCCTCTTCTTGGTGGATCCACGGTTGTGCGCTGCAGCTAGAAGAACGCAGTAGGCGCCGGTCACGCCAATCGCCTGGCTCCCCCTCGTAATCATCCCCGTTATGGCGTCTTTGGCGCATTTCTGCCAGTCGTCGGTTTTCCAAATCGCCATTTCGAAGGGAAGCCTGTTCTGGTCCAGGAGACAGATCTGGTCTTTCTCATCATCGTAGAAAAGGGTCAACGGCAGGCCCGTCTCCCTGTTTACATATCCTCCCAGCTTATCGTCGTACGAGAATCCAAGCCAGTCTAGAACACGGTACTTGTCGATGGAGTCAAGCATCGACAGGCCATCCACCTCCTCACGGAATTACCTTCTTCAAATCGTAGACGATGATATCCTTTGCGCCCCTCCTCTTCAGCTCGGGGATGAGGCGCACCAGCTCGTTCTTGGGAGCCACCGTCTCTAGGGCGTACCACTCCTGCCCGTAAAGCTTCGAGATCGTGGGCTTCTCCATGGCAGGTACCATTCCCGCGATCTCGTCTAGGCGTTGGGCAGGAACGTTCAGCTTGAGCAGGACTTTCTTCCTGGCCATAAGGGCGCCTGAGAGCATTATCTTCATTCCCTCGATCTTGGCCCGTTTCCAGTCATCTTTCATCGAATCCTCGTTGGCGAAAAGGCCGGCAGACGAGTCGAGGATCTCGTCGACAACCCTTAGGTTGTTTCTTAGCAGCGTCTCTCCCGTTGCGAAACCGTCGATTATGGCATCCGCCTCCTCCGGCGGCTTCGCCTCTGTAGCACCCCAAGAGAAGTGTATAGAGGCATTTGTGACGCCGTGATTCTCTAGGTACGACCTTGCAATAGACACGTACTCGGTTGATATTCGGGGTTTATCGATCCTTGATAGGTCCTCGGGCCGCTTGACCGGCGAGTCAGCGGCCACGGCGAGCACCAGTTTGAACCGGCCCACCTCCAGATCCAGAACCTTGACGACCCTCGCGCCGGTCTCGATCACCCAGTCTTGGCCGCTGATGCCTACGTCGTATATCCCGTCCGCTACGAGGTTGGGGATCTCCTGCGGCCTTAGCATCTTGACCCAGATCTCGGGATCACCAATCTTCGGCCTATAGGATCTTGGCTCAAGCTCCATCTGGTAACCGGCGTCGCGTAGAAGAGATGTGACCGACTCTTGCAGACTTCCAGTGGGCACGGCGAGCTTGAGGATTCTGTTCAACCTAACTCCTCTCCAGGCTTCTGCGGCATACTTGTAAATCTAATCCTCTGCGAGCCATTTTAGCAGGAGATTCGGGCTTAGAATACATTTAAGTTGAGCCAACCGGAGCTCGGCGCAATGGATGCCTCCGGTGGCGAAGACTCGCCCACCGAACTGAATCAACGGCTCAAGCGGGCGTACTGGAGAAACGCATTGCTCGCCTTCGTCGTGATGGCGCTTCTCTCCGTCTTCGTTGCATTCTTCCCACCTGCCCGGCCCCTAGCCTCGTATCTTCGGCTCATCGGATACCTAGTCGGCGGTGCCGCGGCTGGCTACTACTTCTGCCAAGAGCTTGACAGAAACAAGATCGGGTTCGAGACGCGCTACGGGGTCGTGCTTTGGATCGCATCTAGCGTTGCGCTTATCGTCGCGATATTCGTCGTTGAGATGCCTATCAGGATCCTGCTCCATGGACAGGGAATCTGGCGTGCCTTCATCGGCGTTGCCACATTGGTTTTCGGTCAGATCAATCCGAACAACGCCGGGCTTGTGCTAGCGCTTTTCGGCATCGCGATAGGCCACGATATGTACTACGAGCAGTTCACCATGCTTAGGCCTCTCTCGAGGGAGAAGGTTGCCGAGATCCACGAGTTCACATCCCTCGTTCAGCCCCTGAGCGAGGCAAGGCACAGGTTTGGAAGAAGCTTCACCGTGGATCAGCTCTCAGAGCTCGTCCCCGACAGCGAGAGACTCTCGGAATTGTTATCCGGCTTGAAGAAGCAGGGCATCTTGGAGGTCTCCGATGGCAAGGTGACCATAACTGCTAAGGGGGACAACGTACTCTCCATCTCGAGGTTCATCGGTATAGGTGCGCGAGAAGAGGTCGAGGGGGCGGACATATGCGCCTACTGCGGCAGGCCGCTGAAGCTCTCGGACAAACTGATGCGGATCAACTACTACGGAAAGACCTACGTGATGCACTACTCGGAGAGAGAAGGGGTCCGGATCTTTGGAAGGCTGCCCTACATAGACCGGGTGCTCGGCCTGAAACCAGCCGAGATCTCTCGGCCGGTCTACGAGAAGCCCAACATCCTGCCCACGGTGGATCACAAGGCGTCCCTAGCCCTAGGAATCTCTGGCGCCATCCTCGCGGTCTTAAGCTATGCATGGATGATGGGGAATGTCGACCGCCTGCCTATCGCAACAGAAGTCTCCTTCTTCGGCGGCACGCTCCTTTCCATCAGCCTTATCTTCGCCGCCGCCGGGATCATAGGCGGGGTACTGTCCTATCTCAACCCCGGGAATTCTCACGGGGCAAGCATCATGATTGCCCTGCTCGCCTTCGCCGCTCCCTTCATAGGTCTGACTAGACAGATGGTCTTCGGCGGGTACTACGCCTCGGTTGCGCTAATCGCCATCGGCGGGGTAATAGCGCTAAGGGCCCAGACCAGGGTAGCGTAGGGTCAAATCGGATTTTTTCGTCCTGGAAAGGGAGACCTTTATATTCAGGTTTGGGGCAACTTTGCGGAATATGAGTCAAAAAATAGTGATGGGAGGATCCGGGTCTCAAGGACTCGCAGCCAGAGTGGCCCACAAGATGGGCTCGGTCTTCGGGAATGTTGAGATAAAGACCTTCCCGGACGGTGAGAAGTATCTCAGGATACACACCCCCGTCGAGGGGAAAGAAGTCGTTCTCATCCAGACGATGGGCTTTATGCCCGACAGGCTGCTCATGGAGATGCTTTTCCTCACCGAGACGTTGAAGGAGCTCGGCGCCTCCAAGATCACGGGCGTGATACCATACTTCGCCTACAGCAGGCAGGATACGAGCTTCAAGAGGGGGGAGGTCGTCAGCTTTCGGGTTGTCTCTAAGCTGTTGGAGTTCTCAGGGATAGACGAGCTCTACACGGTCGACCTGCACCTACACCGGGTAACGGATGCGGAGAGCCTGTTCAACATTCCGTGCCACAACCTCACTGCTATGGGCGTCATAGGCGAGTTCATCAAGGAGAACTACTCACTCCTCGATCCAAAGGTGCTGGCTCCGGACGAGGAGGCCGAGCAGTGGGCAAAGGCCATGTCAGAGAAGCTTGGAGTTGACTATGCCGTTATGAGGAAGGTGAGGAAGGGGCCGACCGAGGTCGAGATCTCCACAGATGAACTTGACGTCAATGGAAGGGACGTCGTCATAGTTGACGACATCATAAGCACGGGCGGCACCATGGCAACGGCAATCTCGATCGCCAAGCGGGCCGGGGCGAGAAACGTCCTCGTCGCCTGCACCCACCCACTCCTCATCGGCGGCGCTCTGAGCCTCATACACCAGGCCGGTGCCCTAGAAGTCATAGGCACGGATACCGTTCCGAGTACTGTCAGGGTCGTAAGTATTGACAAACTTCTGGCGGACCATCTGTCTCGTGGAGATCCGTAGCTGATGGCCTCACAGCGACGGATAGGCTGTACGTGCCTCTTCAGGTAGGCGAGCCGCCGTCTGGCGATTCTCCCGTCCGCTCCGAAAGGGTTTTAAGGGATTACGGGACATGGGCATTCACCCCCGTTAAAGGGGGAGGAGCATAGGGAGGAAAAATGGTGAGAAGAGAAGCAATACTATTGGTTGCCTTTGGCATGCTTCTGGCAACGAGCGTGGCCTACGGGGTTCCAAACCTGACTGTGGAGTGGCAGAAGGAGTACAGAGATCCATACGAACTTCACCAGACCTGCACCTCGGCTCTCCAGGCGTTCGATGTTGATGGCGACGGCGACATTGAGATAATCCTTCCCTTCCGGAAGGACAGTGACCGAATAGTTTGTGTCAGCGGAAGTGACGGATCTGTCGAATGGATCTATCCACCCATGGAGCAGGAGCCGACCTCGGGAGACCCGATGGGTGCTCCTGCAATCGGCGACATGGACGGCGACGGCAAGTACGAAGTCGTCTTCCTAGGAAGGAGCAACAACATCTACTGCATCGACGGGACCACCGGCGCTGGCAAGTGGATCTATGAGTGCGAAGGAGCCGACGATGCCGTGATGCTCTACGACATCGACGGCGACGGATACAAGGAGGCGATAGCCCAAGGCGGCGACAACATAGTTGTTGTTGACCACCAGGGCAACGAGAAGTGGAAGTTCCAGCTGACCTCGAAGATAGATCTGTGTCCCAACGCCTTCGACATCGATAAAGACGGCCAGGTGGAGGTCATCGGCGCCGACTCCAGCTACGTGTACTGCCTCAGCCCAACCGGCGTGGAGAAGTGGAGGTTCGCTATCGGAGGCGAGCTGAACCACGAGACGCCGATCATCGCGGACTTCAACAACGATGGGGAGTACGAGATCGTGTTCCACGCGCAGGACAGGTACACATACATGCTGACGTTCTATGGAAGCGAAATCTGGCGCTTCCCAGTCGGTCAGAAGTACTGGGAGATCGACGATAGGGCCGGCCTGCACGAGGGAGGGCTGGCTGCTGCCGATCTCGACGGAGATGGATTCCTAGAGATAGTGGACACGGATCGGATGGGCAATGTGTATGCCCTGAACCACGACGGCAGCGTTCTGTGGTACTACAAGCTGCCGGAGGAGGTGTGGAGCGGAGTACTGATAGGAGACTTCACCGGTGACGGTCAGCTCGACGTGATTGTGGAAGGGGAGGGAAACGAGACCCACCCAATCTACCCTGCGGGCGTGCTGATGGTCCTCAACGGAGCCACCGGTGAGGAGGAGATCTGCTATCCGCAGGCTCTGACGGCTTCGACTCCTTCAGCAGCGGATATGGATGGCGACGGGCTAGTCGAGATAGTCGCACAGGCGTGGAGCGGGCCTATAACCGTTCTGACGACGAACGCGCCGTACATACCTGCGACGTGGATGTGGAGATACAAGTACAAGACGCCGGAGAACCATGCTGTCTATGAGCTCGGCGAGCCGATAGGACCGACGCCGTGGCTGAAGGTCGAGTGGCAGCGAGAATACAGCGACGAGTACTCGCTGCACCAGACCTGCGATGCGGGGCTCCAAGCATACGACGTGGACAAAGATGGCTTGATGGACATCGTCATCCCGTTCAGGAAGGACAGCGACAGGATCATGTGCGTCAGTGCTCAGAACGGCGACGTGAAGTGGGTCTACCCGCCGATGGATCAGGACGGCATTGCTGGCGACCCGATGGGGGTCCCAGCGATAGGGGACATGGACGGCGATGGAAAAGACGAGATACTCTTCACTGGAAGGAGCAACAACCTATACTGCATAGACGCCGCCACCGGGCAAGAGAAGTGGATACACGAGTCGGCCGGAAAGGACGAATCGGTGTGTCTATACGACATCAACGGAGACGGCAAGCTCGAGGCGATATACCAGGCAGGCGATACCGTGACCGTCGTTGACTGGCAAGGAAAACTGGTATGGGAGTATCAGATGACCAAGGGGGCGTCGACCGCTCCAAACGCTTTCGACATTGACAGAGACGGCCAAGTCGAAGTCGTCATTGGCGATGGAAATGGCAACCTCTTCTGTCTGAGTTCGACTGGAACGGAGAAGTGGAGGTTCCAGGCAGGTGACAGATTCAGGCATCAGCAGGCGATAATCGCCGACTTCAACAACGACGGTGAGTACGAGATCGCTGCCCACAGCGACGATGGGTACCTATACCTCCTAACGTTCTTCGGAACGGAGCTCTGGAGGTTCCCAGTCGGACAGAAGTACTGGGAGGTAAATGATAATGCCGGTAACCACGAGGGAGGAATGGCTGCCGCCGATATCGACGGCGACGGCTCGCTCGAAATAGTGACGACTGACATGATGGGCAATGTCTATGCTGTAAACGACGACGGCAGTCAGCTTTGGTACTATAAGCTTCCAGAGGAGGTCTGGAGCGGAACCCTGATCTGCGACTTCACTGGTGACGGCAAGCTTGACGTGATTGTGGAAGGCGAGGAGAACCAGACTAACCCGTATCCATTCGGGATGGTCGCCGTCTTGGCTGGTGATACCGGAGAGCTCCAGCTCGTCTATCCCCAGGGACTAACTGCATCCACGCCGTCAGTCGGGGACTTTGACAGCGACGGAAAGGTTGAGATGGTTGCGCAGGCTTGGAGCGCACCGATAATGGTTCTGACCGCAGACGGAACGTACGACCCGAACCTTATGCCGTGGCCGTACAACTACAAGACTCCGGGCAACAACGGCGTTATCCCGGTGCCCGAGGCAGCAGTCGCAGCAGCGCTCATAAGCAGTCTGGTCCTAGCTGGCATCCGCGTCCGAAGGCAGTAGACTTCAAACATCCTCTTTTTCTTTTTTTTCTTTTGCCACC
>CAYWSC010000041.1:0-10469 GCA_964460695.1 Hadarchaeota archaeon (SeqCode) | reverse complement strand
TCGATCATAGCCTCGTACCAGAACGCTTCCGCGTGGATGAACAACAGTCTCGTCTCTATCCCTCCAGCTTTAGTCCTATGGCGTCCTTCGGGCAGACATCCCTGCAGGCAAGGCAGAGGATGCATTCCGACGACCAGTTCAGCCCGTGCCTCCCCTTGACGTCTATTACCCCCATGCTGCAAGCCTTCTCACATCTCAGGCATTCAATACACCTTTCAGTGTCGATTCTGATTCTGAGCGGTCTGTAGGCAGATGGGAGGGAAAGGATCGCTCCGAGGGGGCAGACGTACCTGCACCACGCCCGCTTTTGGAGCAGGGAGAAGAGGATCACCAGAACCAGTGCTAGAAAGGTGGCCGCGGCGAACACCCGCCGGTCAAGTATCCATCCGAGGCCCCGCGGCGCTATGGAGAGCGGCGTGATCCATTCTAGGAAACTCCAGCCGGCTATCACCGGCAGTATGATCCCAGCGGCTAGGAGGAGGTACTTCAAAAGCCGTAGATCGGGGCTGATGCGCTTTGACCGGGTCAGAGTTGGAACCAGATCCTGGATGAAGCCTAGGGGACAGATCCATCCGCAGAAAACCCTCCCAACTGCCGCCGAGAGAAGAAGCATAGCGACGCCTAGCAGGAGCAGGGAGGCAGGAAAGACGACACCTGACAGTACTGCCGAGAAGCTGAGGAGGGGGTCCAGGCCCCAGAGGAACTTTATGGGGACCTCCGCAGAAGCCAAGGCGTACAGCAGTAGGATGAATACCTGGGCCTGCACAATGTGCCGGACGTAGCGGATCTTGATCGTGGACAGAAGGACTCTGCCCCGCCGATGAGTTCTCTGCGGTCGATCCAATTCACTCCCTCAGAGCGCCGCTTGGAGACACAGTGACGGATTTCGGGCTCGTCGGGCAGACGTTCTCACAGGCGCCGCACCCGACGCATATGTCGTGGTTGAAGACCGGTTTCTTCGCAGACCGTGCGCCACCTCCCTTCGTCGTTATCGCCCCTTCTACTGGGCACGCCTCCTTGCACGCGAGGCAGGGCTTGTTGAGGGAGTACGGTATGCAGGTCTTGGTGTTGACGTAGGCGGTTCCCATCTTGACCCTCTTGGACAAGTCGCGGGAAGACACACCGGAGAGGTCTATCGGCCGCAGCACTCCGGATGGGCACGCCCGGATGCAGCTCTGGCAGCCGGTCACTGGCAGGATGCAGTACCCTTGTGTTGGGACCAATACAGGGGTCATGATGTTCTCAAGCCCGTTTCCAGGGCCCTGAAGCCTCAAGGCAGATCCGGGGCAGACCGAGACACACCTCCCGCAACGGGCGCACAAGGCGAGAAAGGCCTCCTCGCGTATCGCACCGGGCGGCCTAACAGGAGCGGGCCTAGAGGAGACCCTCGCGACGCTGCCTAGGACGATGGAGAGGCCGACACCGGCGCCAAGAGTCACCAGGAACTTGCGCCTACTCACCTCATTGAAGGGGAGGTCAGGATCCGTCACCACGCTTCCTCCTATCATAGATCAGTGCAATGGCGCCGACGATCAGCGAGGCTGCCGACAGCGACAGGTATGGGAGCCAGCTAGGCTTGGATCGGAGAGAACCCTCACGTGCCGGCCCGGGAGCCTCGCCCCCTGCCTCAACCCGCACGATTTTTGACTGAACGCTCTCTGGGTCTCCGTCGCCTATGCCGAGCTGGGACGCTAGGGATATGTATCGGTTGTGATGATCCATATCGAAGCCCCTGTAGCCGAGGCTCGACATAAGGCTGATTGATGCGACATCAACAGCTACCTGGTCCGTCCCCGCGACAACCGTGTTGAGCTTGACCAGTTCTCCGGGTCCTCTAGGTCCGTTGGTCGCGAGGACGGTCGTCGCGTCCACGACGGTTAGGTCGGGGCGAAGCTTCAGTGACAGGTCGGCGATAGCAGACTCGAGGCCCAGCCTGTGGAATGCCTTTCTGTCGTAGACAAGACCCATGAGGTTCTTCATACCTACAGAGGATCCTGTTGCGTCATGGTGCTTCAGAACGGGCAGGTTTATGATTACGTCCGCCTCTCGGCAGATCTTGGCAACCTCTACCTCCCCGAGAACCAGACCACCTTCGATGGCAACGGCCTCGAAGTCCGACCTATCCCCCAGAATCGCGAATTCGGCCCCGGTTCTGGATGCCGCCTCGCCGAGGCCGTTTATCTTCAAGGTAACATCGCCCGGCTTGTTTATCGGATGGTCGGCGAAGACGACTCTCGATGCCCCGGACTCGAAGGCGAGGTTGGCCACGGCCGTCGCAACCTCGGGACTTGTATTTGCACCCGTTCCGGGAGTCCTGCTGAAGCTCGCGTTAGGTTTGATGAGAACCGTGTCGCCGGGGCTGACGAAGGCGTCCATCCCGCCGATCGTCTGTACCGCGCGGAGAACCGCCTCTCTTACATCTCTTCCCCGGGAAATTGCTATCGATCCGGTGCTAGAGCCTTGCGCAAGAACATCGACCCGAGATGCAACCAGCGGTAGTGCCGATAGGGCGGCAGAGGTCTTCAAGAACTCTCGGCGGCTCATCGCTTGCCGGGTTCGCACTGCGCAGCCAATGAAGCTGGGTCATATAAGTCCTTTCTACGTGCGGGGCTCATGGCGACTGGGGCTCAGGCCTCCCGGTATGAAATATTAAATAGGGGATCTCCCACGCCGGTCCATGCCCACGGGGCAGCGGTGGTTCGAGGCCATCTGTGGAGACCGGCCAGCTCTCGATGCTTTGCAAGCACTGTTGAACTGCGGGTTCCTCCCTACAAGCTGCAGGCGAAGGGGAGGCTCCCTCTGGATCCAGCTCTCCTCAGAGGTGTCAAGTCAGCATCTGTCGGAATGCCTGGGCGCGGGCGTCGTCGTCAGATCCACCTCGCTGCCGCCGCTGGAAGAGGAGCCACCTGGCACGGACTGGATAATAAGGGCCGTAGGCATCGGCCATGACCTGGGTGCTGCCCTAGCCGGGATTGTTGAACGCCTGGTCTCTCTATCAGAAACGGTACAGCTGGACCTAGTCGAGATGAAGGTCTGGGGCGAAAATCCGGTCGTGCTGGACATCAGGGTGGCGACCGAGCATGGCGAGGAGTTCTCGTCACACAAGCCCGAGATCTTCGAATGGGGGGAGTCAAACGGACTGTGCATGCTCGTTCAGAGGCTAACTCTGTTCAAGAGGAGGAAGAAGCTGGTCTGCTTCGACCTCGACAGCACCCTGGTTGAGCAGGAGCTCATCGTCGAGGTAGCCCGGAAGGTTGGAAAGGAGAGGCAAGTTTCGACGGTTACCCGGGCAGCGATGGAGGGGGAGATGGACTATGACCGCTCGTTTGTGCATCGCGTGGCGATGCTGCGCGGAGTCTCCGTCAAGGATCTCGAGGACGTGTGGTACGCCACGACAGTGACGCCCGGGGCGCACGATCTCATCTCGTCTCTCCGTGCGATGGGAATAAAGACGTGCGTGATCAGCGGGGCTTTTTCCTTCTTCACCGAGAGGGCGAGGGAGTTGTTTGGGCTCGACTTCGCGATTGGCAACGATATCGAGGTCAGCGACGGGATTCTCACTGGAAACGTTAAGGGCGAAATAATAAATGGGCGCGTCAAGGTTGTAAAGATGAGGGAGGTCGCGGAGTCCGTGGGGGCAACCTTGGACGACGTCGTGGCGGTGGGAGACGGAGCAAACGATGTCGAGATAATCAAGATGGCCGGAACGGGAATAGCCTACGACAGGTTTCAGCTCGTCAAGCCCTTTGCCGACGGACTGATTCCCAAGGGGCAGCTTCCAAGGTTGCTATTCCTCCTGCGAGAGTAACCAGAGGGATTGGCATTTGGAAAAGCCCGCCGTCGTCTTCTACCTCACCAAGAAGAACTGGTATAGCTACGTGCCCCTTATCAACGTCTTGGATCGATCCTCGCCGGAGACGGAGATCATTCTCTCCAAGAATCTTCTCAAGGATCTGGACGACATCGTGAGGAGGAAACAGGGTGTTGTGTGCTGCTTCTCCTTTTTCACGACACAGGTGGAGGAGATACGGGAGATCGTCACTGAGATCCGGATGCGCTTCGGGGACCGAGTGAAGCTTCTGGCGGGCGGGCCCCACGCCTCTGGAGATCCTGAAGGCACCCTTGAGATGGGTTTCGACGCCGTGGTGAGGGGCGAGGGAGAGCGGGTGATCGTAGAAACCATTAGTGGCCTCCTTGGGGGAAGGCCCCCGGGGAGCTGGCCGATCGTCGAGGGCCTGCCTCTGCAGGACCTTGACCTCGTCGAGCCGGTATCCTTCTCCCGGAACCTTTTCCCACCGCTTGAGATAACGAGGGGCTGCCAGTTCTCGTGTGCCTACTGCTCGGTGCCGGTCATTCAAGGAAGGGTGAGACATAGATCCCTAGAGTCGATCCTGAAGGTAGGAGAGAAACTCTTGGAGATGGGTCCGTGGGACTTCAGGTTCATCTCGCCCAACTCCTTTGGTTATGGGTCAAGGTCGCGCAGACCGAACGAGGAAGCGGTCGAGAGGCTGCTCGGCTCGCTGAGTAGGCTGAGGGGCGAGAAGAGAATATACTTCGGCACCTTTCCCAGCGAGGTGAGGCCCGACTTCGTCACCCCTCGGCTGGTACGCGCCGTGGCCGATGTCGCGGACAACAGCACCATAAGCCTTGGAGCCCAGTCGGGCTCGCCCCGCATACTGGAGAAGATCAGAAGGGGTCACGACCTGGACTGTGTGTTTGCGGCGTGCGATGCGATACTCGACTGTGGACTGAGGCCTGTTGTGGACTTCATCCTCGGCATACCCGGAGAGTCCCAGGAGGACCAGCTCAAGACGCTAGAGGTTATGGAAAGGCTGGTCTCCTCAGGGTGCATGATAAGGGTTCACCACTTCCTTCCTCTTCCCGGCTCGGATCTTGGCGACTTGGAGCCGTCTCCCATAGCGGAGGACGTGGCGAGGGAGATCGGGAGGATGAGTCAGAGAGGCCTCTTCACAGGCTCCTTCTTCCAGCAGATGGAGATGGCTAAGAGAATACGTCGTGGAAAAAGGGCCTAGTGGACAGCTATTTCAAGTCAAAGGGCAAACCCTCGCTGTTTGAAGATCTCCAAGGAATCCCTCCGCGGCCAGACGCGCCTGGCCGAGGAGAGATCGGTGGCTGCACGAGGAGGAGTCCCGGAGCCCGTCAGAATAGTCATGGAGAGGTCCGGGTTCAAAGAGCTCAATCCGCTGCAGCGCCTCGCATTGGAAGAAGGCGTCCTCGGCGAGAGGAATATGGTGATCTGCTCCGCCACTGCGAGCGGCAAGACTGCCGTCGCCGAGATGGCTTTCCTGAAAAGCCTCATCGAGAGGGGCAGGAGGGTGGTCTACATCGTTCCTCTCAGGGCGCTTGCAGCCGAGAAGTATGACGAGTTTCGAAGGAAATACGAGCCGCTTGGATACAGGGTCACTGTGCAGAGCGGAGACCGCGACCTGTCCAAGTCACCACTCAGCTTGAGGTATGACATTCTCGTCACGACCTCGGAGCGCTGCGACTCGATACTCCGATCCAGGCCCATGTGGTTCGAAGATGTGGGGATAGTCGTCGTCGACGAGGTACACCTCCTCGACTCGGAGGATAGGGGCCCCACCTTGGAGATGGTGATCACGAAGTTCCGCAAGATGAATCCCAATACGAGGATACTCGCCCTCTCCGCCACGATTGGAAATCCCGAGGAGCTGGCAGCCTGGTTGGATGCCTCCCTCGTGATCTCGGACTGGAGGCCGGTCAAGCTCAGCCAGGGTATCTACAGGAACAGGAGGATCAGGTTCATAGAGGAAGAGGGCGAGAGGATAGAGGAGGTTCAGGGGACGGCCGCCTCGCCGGCGGTTAGGCTGGTGGAAGACGTCGTGAGGAGGAGGAAGCAGGGTCTCATCTTCGCGAGTTCTAGGAGGGCAGCGGAGAGGCTGGCCGAGGACGCCGCTGAGGCCGTGGAGCCCTATCTAACCGAAGACGAGAGGGTAAGGCTGGGCGACCTTTCGGAGAAGATCCTCTCAGTGGTCGACTATCCAACAGAGCAGTGCCGTAGACTTGCAAGGGTCGTTAGGAGGGGGGCTGCTTTTCACCACGCCGGTGAGACCAGCGAGCAGAAGAGACTGGTCGAAGACTACTTCCGCTCCGGCCTCATAAAGGTCGTCTGTGCAACTCCGACCTTGGTCTACGGCGTAAACCTTCCCGCAATGAGGGTGGTGATCCGTGACCTGAAGCGGTTTTCGGGGTTCTACTCCGAGTACATACCGGTCCTGGAGTACCGCCAGATGTGCGGGAGGGCAGGGCGGCCGCAGTACGACGACCACGGAGAGGCTGTATCGATAGCCAAGTCGAAGGCCGAGGAGCAGGTTATCGAGGAGAGGTACATCCGTGGAAGCATCGAGGACATCACCTCGAAGATGGCCCTTGAGCCGGTGCTGCGGATGCACATCCTCGGGCTCATAGCCTCCGATTTCGTGAGGAAGTGGGAGCAGATTCTCGATGTGGTGCTCTCAACATTCTACGGACACCAGTATGGCAGCAGCAGCCAGCTCGAGGGGAAGATCGAGGCGGTCATAAGGGATCTCATCGAGTATGGGTTCGTCGAGTTGAGGGATGGGAGCTACCTCCCGACCCCCATAGGGAGGAGGGTATCCGAGCTGTACATCGATCCTGACACTGGCTACAGGCTCTGCAACGCCCTGCTTGAGCGCCGCAAGAGGAAGAAGAGGGCCAGCGACCTGGCTCTGTTGCTCATGATCTGCTACACCGTCGAGATGCGTCCACTCCTGAGGCTTGGTAACAACTGGGGCGAGATGGAGGAGAAGCTCGAAGAGCTTGGCAAGGAAAGCCTCGTGTCTCCCCCAAAGGAGTGGGGGTACGAGTATGAAGAGTTCTTGAGGGCCCTGAGGACGAGTCTGATGTTCGAGGCGTGGATCAACGAGGCGGGGGAGGACAGGATCATGAAGGAGTTTGGTGTCCCGCCCGGTGGGCTGAGGGCGAAGCTCGAGACTGCTGACTGGCTTCTCTACGCTGCCAGCGAGCTCTCCAGGCTCTTAAGGGCTGGCGCGAGGGCCGAGTTGGAGAAGCTGAGAGTCAGGGTGAGGTACGGCGTGCGGGAGGACGTGCTGCCAATAGTCTCAATACCCCAGGTAGGGAGAGTCAGGGGCAGGGCGCTGGTGAGGGCTGGATACAGGAGCCTCGGGGACATCAGGAAGGCGTCAGTAGACGAGCTGTCGAGAGTCCCCAAAATCGGACCCACGTTGGCCCCAAGGATCAAGGCTTGGGTAGAAGAAAGGTACGGGTCGCCCTGAGGGTTAGGCAATCTAGAGCATGGGATAAGGTGGATGAGGGCTATGGCGACGAGGCCTGTACTTCTCCTTTAAGTGGTTTCTTGTTCGCGGCAAGCAGCGAAGCAGGCAGGTAGCAGGAGGAGAAGGACAACGGGCAGGAGGGTCTCATCTACCCGGGTGACCTGCTCCAGGTCTCTTATACCTGCTGCATTTTTGTTAACGAAGCGCAGTTGCACAAAACGCTTTGTGAATAAGCGAAGTCACGGAAGGCGCTTATGGGCGAGAGTGGAACCGACTTCAGCTATCTATCCGCAGCTAAACGAATTGTCTCATATCATTCTTCCAAGATGCTTTCGGCCTCTTCCCTATACGCTTCCATCACATATGGAACCCCTGATATTTTCGCTGCCTCTTCTGTCAAGGCCATTATATCTCTCCGAGATATGGTTGAAATCTTGAAGTTTCTACTACCTGCCATTAGCTGCTGCAATCCGACCTTTATCTTCTGGCAGAATGTGTAAATAGCTATTGCCCCTAAAGGTATCTCTCTTATTCTGCTTCCATACATTTCTCGCAACTCCTCGTAAGAGACGAAGATTGTTTCTATGCTATCTCCATATTTGGAAACGCTTTTTGGCAGGTCTCCTTCTTTCAACCATTTGTCAATATTTTTACCTACCATTCCTGGAATCATCAGTGCCCTTCCCATACATACCGCTTTGACGTAAGGAGCTCCCATCGCTATCGCCTTGAATACCCCATCTTCGGTGGAAAACCCTCCAGCAATAGCAATATCAGGAACTCTGAACCCCCTCTCTTCAAGTTTGGTGCAGAATTGGTAGGCCAAAGACTCGAGGTAGAACGTCGGGATTCCCCACTCATTCATCATCGGCCATGGGCTCATTCCTGTCCCGCCCGGAGCACCATCTATTGTGATCAAGTCAAGTTTCGCTTCTGCTCCGAGCCGCAATGCCATCGCTAGGTCAACAGCGGAGTAAGCACCGGTCTTCAGCGTGATGCGCTTGAAACCAATGCTCCTTAGCCTATCCACTTGTTCCAAGAAGGATTCTTTGCTAACGAAGGCAAGCCTTGAATGCCTCTCAAACGCCCTGAGGGCTCCTGCCTCATAGGCCTGCCTAACAGCTGGATTTTCAGGGTCGGGCAAGACGACGTATCCTCTTTTCTTAAGGTCAATCGCTCTCTCTATCGTCTCGACCTTGATCTCGCCACCTATGCTCTTGGCTCCCTGCCCCCATTTGAGTTCTATGGTCTCAAGGTTATGTTTGCTTGAGACATATTCGGGAACGCCGAGCCTCAAATCTTCAACATTCGCCTGGACGAGTATCTCCCCATATCCCTCGTGAAAGGTTCTGTATGTCTGTATCCTACGGTCCATCTCGGGTGATTTCTTTACCTTTCCTTTTGAATCGAGCTGCAGTGCGGGGTCAGTACCACATACATTTTCACCGCACACAGTGGTAATGCCTGAAATAGCGGCGCCTATGGCGAAGTGTTCCCAGTTTCTGCGAGCTATCTCGGTAGAACCCAATGCGCCCGTGAAGATAGGAAGCGCCATCTTGACTTTGTTGTGCCATCCATATTCTGTCGTAGTATCAACGTTCGAGAAGATAGCCTCATCAGGACCTGCATTGCCTTCCAAGCCCTTTGCTCCTCTTGCATAGCCCTGAATGTTCAAGTGGGAGTAGTCAACCGGATAGTCCTTGTCTGCTCCTGCAGTTATCTCGCCGAACGGCTGTGGATACAAGACCTCCCTTCCTCTAAAGGATGCGAGCCAAACCTCACATCCCCCTTTACATCCGTCAATGCACCTTGAGCAAAGCCCCGACATTGGAACGGAGTTCCTCGAACGATTGAACGTCCCGGTTGCATCGTTAGCATTCGGTCTTCTTAGATTCGCCACCTTATACACCCTGCAATTTTCTTTCTAGTTTCGGTTTTAACACTTCGCCCAGTGGGCGCCGCGGCCACTCCAATTGGCATACCCCGCTGCCCTATGAGCAAAACTTGCGTCGCCGGGGGACGCTCTGTTCTGCTTGCTCATCCCGCATATGGTTTGCTGAAAAATGAAATCGCCGGCATGTGATTAGCTTTCTGGGTTGATGGTTTCTTGTTGAGGCTTGTCATACTGCTGAGATGCTGGGTGGCTCCAGTCTTTCTGTCTCCATGCCGCTAGTAGTGTGGGAGGGTGTCGTAGATCAGACATTTGGGAAGATTTATATATAAGCAAGAAGCCATGTATACAGAATTCTTCTAGATCTGGTGATGACCGATGGCTGGACAGCTTGGAGGTACACCGGTACTCATACTGAAGGAGGGCACGGAACGCAGGAGGGGCAGGGATGCCCAGTCGAACAACATTACGGCCGGCAAGGTGATCGCGGAGGCCGTTCGTTCCACGCTCGGACCGAAGGGCATGGACAAGATGCTTGTCGACACGCTCGGCGATGTCGTGATTACCAACGACGGGGCCACCATCCTAGACGAGATGGACGTTGAACACCCCGCCGCGAAGATGATGGTGGAGGTGGCCAAGGCCCAGGACGACGAGGTCGGCGACGGGACGACAACGGCTGTGGTTCTCGCGGGCGAGCTGTTGAAGCGAGCCGAAGAGCTGATGGATCAGCACATACATCCTACCGTGATTGTCCAGGGCTTCCGCAGGGCTGAGGAGAGATCTTTGGAGATTCTCGACGAGATAGCCGTCAAGGTCGACCCGGACGACGAGGACGTGCTGAAGAAGATCGCTCTTACCGCCATGAGCGGCAAGGCGGCCGAGGGGGCCGCGGATCACCTCGCAGATCTGGCGGTTAAGGCCGTCAGGCAGGTAGTCACGAAGAGGAAGACGCGCAAAGGCGAAGAGGCCGGGTACCAGTTCGACATCGACTACGTGAAGATCGAGAAGAAAGAGGGGGGAACGATAGGCGACTCGGAACTGATCCGCGGAATTCTCGTGGACAAGGAGAGGGTTCACCCCGGCATGCCGAAGAGGGTGAAGGACGCCAAGATAGCGGTCCTCAGCTGCGCCCTCGAGGTGAAGGATACTGAGACTGATGCCAAGATACACATCTCCGATCCATCCATGCTGCAGAGCTTCCTCGACCAAGAGGAGCAGATGCTCAAAGAGACGGTCGACAAGATCGTGGAGAGCGGCGCCAACGTCGTGATGTGCCA
>CAYWSC010000040.1:0-10493 GCA_964460695.1 Hadarchaeota archaeon (SeqCode) | reverse complement strand
CTATTCCAAATGGGGATAGGCTGTTTCAGGTTCTATCCGCCTATGACGACTACCGATTCTTCGTCGAGAAGGCGGATGGGTATGAGCCCGGGGATACTTTGATGCTCATAGCGCCCTTCCTCGTAGCCTTCGGGGCCGACGATGCCTTCCTCAGAGAGGTGGCTAGGTCGCCGGAGAACACCAGCCTAATCGACGGGGCGAGGGAAGCCATACGCTACCTGCAGGAAATGGAGGACTTCTTCCTGATATCGACCTCCTATGAGCAATATGTCAGTTTTGCAGCCGAGCTTCTAGGAGTCCCTCCCGACAACGTCTTCTGCACCTCCTTTCCAATCGACGAACTCTCAAGGGAGGTCGAAGAGTCGGACAAGAAGATGGTCAAGGAGTGGGCGCGGAGGATCCAGCGGATGCCGGTGATACAACCCTCCAGCGATGGGCGCCTCTCGCCCGATTGTCTCAGGGCAAAGGAGGAGATCGACAGGTTCTTCTGGAATCTCCTTCCGAGAACGTCCTTCTCGTCTATAATGCGGACGGTCAGGCCCGTCGGAGGTGGCAGAAAGTTCCAGGCCCTTCGGCAGGCCCTCGAGAAGCAGGGCAGGGATCTCTCCGAGTCAGCAGTCATAGGCGACAGTATAACTGACAGCGTCATGCTCGAGAAGGTTAGAGAAGCAGGCGGACTTGCCCTATCCTTCAATGGAAACCGATATGCCATCAGGTGCGCCAACGTCGCAGTCATCTCCGACAACTGCCTGGTAACCGCGGCCGTGGTCGAGACCTACAGGCGGCGTGGGCTGGATGCGATCCGTGAGATTTCAGAGGGGATGACCGGGGAAGACCTCGGTGCGTGGCTTTCGGGCGAATACTTCTCAGACCGCCTCCGCCTCCGTCTAAGCGAGGCCTTTTCAGGGACCGAAGGGTACCCGAGGATCTACTGGGTCGATGAGACCAACCTAGACGAGGTCGTGGGACTGAGCGAGGCCTTCAGAAAAAAGGTGAGGGGAACGGCGATAGGGCAACTTGGCTAGCTGCCGTTCTCCATCGCCTTCTTAAGATCCTCCAAGGTTGGCAAGCCCGACCTAGCGCCGAGTCTCCGGATGCAGAAGGATGCGACCCAGACGCCGATTCGCGCACACTCATCGATGTCCATTCCCTCGGCCATCCCGTACAGGAATCCGGCATTGAAGGCGTCCCCGGCTCCGGTGGTGTCGACGACTCTCGTCGGCACAGCCGGGATCCTGTATTCCCTGCGGCCATCCGTCACGTAGCAACCTCTCTCGCCCATCTTGATGGCGACGACCTCGGCACCCAAAGACAAGAGCTTCTTGGCCCCCTTCACCGGGCCGAGGCCTGTCATGATCTTGACTTCCCGCTCGTTTGGAAGCAGAGCCTTTGACCTCCTTATCAGGGGTTCCAGCTGGCCTATTCCCCTCTCCGCGTAGAGGTGGCCCGGGTCGAGGGTCAGCGGCACGTCGACTTTGAGGGCCGTACTGATCTGGGCTTGGAGGGAGGTCGTGCTCGTCCTGCAGACGAAGGAGGTCATGTGGAGGATGTCGAAGCGGCTCACGTAGCCTATGTCGACTTCTGCCTCTGTGATCTCGTCGTTGACACCCGGATCTATGAGTAGCGCTCGGTCGCCCTTAGTATCGACCATGGAGATGGCACTGCCGCTCCGCCCCTCGCCGTGTATGATCCCCCTGGTTTCAACCCCGTTCTTCTGGAGGTCGCCTAGGATGGCTTCGCCCTCCCAGTCGTCGCCGATCTTGCCGATGCACGCTGCCCTGGTTCCCAAACGGGACAGCCCGACAAGGGTGTTCGCGGCAGATCCGCCTGGATGGAGCTCCATTGAGAGGACGTAGCCCTCCTCATCAGCCGAGGGAATCTTGTCCACAAGCATTATCTTGTCCATGTTGAGAGCGCCAAAGCCGATGATCCCTGACACGGCAGGGCCGGGGGCCGGGCCGTTCTTATAGACTTCCCTCAGCAAATGGAGACGAAGGTAGCATCAATTACAAAATATGTGCGGCCAGTTCCGTAATATTTTTATGCTGGGGCGAATAATTTTCGGTCATCGCGGCAGCTTCCAGTGCTTTCAGCGTTTCCTGCTCGCGAGGCGACACAGATGTTGGGCCTTGGTAGGGATATGAAGACGCAAGAGGCGAAGAAAGAGGAAGAGCCCAAGGAGGAAAATCCAATGGAGGAGCTATCCACCGGACCCCAGCCGGAGCAACATCCGGGACCTAAGAGTACCTTCCTGTCTCCTATCGACAGGGAGTACGTGCAGGCCTTGCTGAAACTGGACTATCGGGACGAGGCGAAGAAGCTAATCGACGAGGCCTATAGAAAGATGAAGACAGAGCCAGGCGGCCTCTTGACCGAGTCGGAGAAGGACGAATTCCAGAAGCTTCTCGACGAAGGCAAGAAGGAGGAGGCTGCGAGGCTCCTGGAGAACGCATACCTCAGGGCCAAGAGGAATGAGGACAGCTTCCTCACGCCTATCGACAAGGAGTACCTCGACCTGCTTCAAGAGCTAGGTGCGAGGGAAGAGGCCAAGAGGATACTTGATGAGGCGAAGGAGGCCTTCGACCGGCGGAAGAGGGAGCGCGAACTCCACCTGCTGACCGACATAGACCAGCAGTACATCGACTACTTGATGCAGGTAGGCGAGAGGGAGAAGGCTAGGAAGACCCTTGACGATATCTACATGAGTAGGAGAACCCAAAACGAGGTTCTGGCAGAGTTCATCAGCTAGGCTCTGCGAACGTAGATAGGATTGCTCAGCACCCAAGGGCGCAATTCGCCGGCTATCCTAAGGTAGACCTCGGTGCGGTATGCCCCTTCGGGCTCAGGCTGGAACTCCAGGTTGGTTCCCCAGGTACGAGCCACCGGCTGGCCGTTCCTCAGGAGGACGATCTCGGATTCCACTGGGACCTCTACTGCTAGGGTAGGGGAGGAAGAGAGGTCCACCCAGTCTCCGACTAGGCCTTGGCCGCGGTCTGCATGCCAAGTGAAGGCGAACCCTTTTGGCTGGGCAATCCAGTCGAAGGATACGTAGCACCTGCCTTGGGTGAGCGCCCTCCTGATGCCCTCCTCGTCGATCCTGTCGCAAACCAGATGGGTGCCCACATGTAGGAACATGGCCTCGTAGCTGTCCGGCTGGAAGTGGAGCTCCCTCCCCTCGGGCAGGAGGCTGGGAGTAGTCAGTGCGAAGCGCCCGAGGTGATTCCCCTCTGGCCCGATCACGGAGACGCTTCGGCCAGCCCTCCTAACCCGTATCGAGAGGTTCTGATGGCTGTCGTTGGCTGCAACGCCGCAGTGCCTCGACTTCGAACAGAGGCCATCCCAGATCGCCATGTAGTGGGGTAGGATGCGGGACAGCGCGCCGAGTCCGGAGTCAGGGTGTTGCTTGAGGGCCAGGAGGATCTTGAGCATCTGCTCAACTCCGCCTCGCCCTCCTAGAAGGGCGGCTGCAAGCCCCTCCTCCTCCTTAAAGGAGGCATGGGTGTTGTAGATCTCGCACCCGTCCACCGGCCCTATTCCATCCCAGCTAGGGTCGGCCTCCAGGTGGGAAAGGAGGACGATCGCTCCGGCCTCTTTGGCCTCTTTGATCAGCCTTTCCCTCGGCAGCTGGTAGTCCAGGCGTCCCTCGCCGAGGAAGATGAGGAGATTCTTCGTCTCCGCACCCGGTAGAAAGAGAACGCCCTTCTTCTTCCCCCTGAAGCCATCAGCCATCACGTCGAGATCCTGCCTGGGATGATCAGTCATGATCACAGCAGCCGTGCCGGTTCTATTGGCGGCGGCTGCTATCTCGTCTATCGAACCCTCCGAGTCGTGAGACAGGTACGAGTGACAGTGAACCACGATCCTTTGATCTGGAAGTTTCTCCTCTGCCTTTTCCAGCTTCCTTCTGACTTCGGATACCTCGGCGTCCACCTTCTGCAGGTAGTCCTCTCCAAGTCGGTCAAGCGCATTCATCCTCCACACCTGCCTATCCGCGTGGATCGCTCTGCTCCCAGATCTCGCTAAAGTATTTGACAGAGGGGGCAAGGGCCTCCCTTCCGACTTCGAAGACGACGGGGAGCGACTGGGGAAGCTTGGAGCCGTTTTGCCGAATCGATGACACCAGGAGCCGAAAGTCGACGTTTCCCAGACCCGGGGGAAGGTGTTGGTCGCAGCTGCCGTCGTTGTCGTGTACATGCAGGTAGGCGAGGTGCCCTAGGACAGAGGGCAGAAACTCCGCCACCCCAAAGCCGTGGGTGTTCCCGTGGCCAGCATCGTAGGTTAGTAGGACGTCGGGGATCATGTCGGCCAGCATCAAGAGGTCTCGGGGCGTGTTGAGTATCCCCTTGCAGCCGCTTTCCTGATTCTCGACGGCGAGCCGTATCCGGAGATCGGATGCCGCGTCCATGAGATTCCCAAGCTCCTCGGCTGCTGTTTCAAGGCGGCCCCCGCCGCGGCGTGTCCCAAGGTGGGTGTTGACGATCTCGCATCCTAGAGACGAGGCAGCTGACAACGAGTCGGCCATGACGAGCCTGGCGGATTGCCTTCGCGCCGGGTCCGGGGAAGCGATGTTGGCCTCTCCGTGCAGATAGGGTAGATGTGCATGTGGTTTCAGACCGAGATCCCTGGCCATGCGGTCCGCCCATCTCGTCATATCCCGGCTGACGAGCTTGGACTCTCCCAGCTTGAATTCGACGCCATCCATGCCGATCCTGTATGCATCTTCCATAACTGCTGAGCAGAGATGCTCGTCTTCGCTGTACAGGGGAACCGAGGCGCAGAGTAGAAGTCTCAATTCCGAACCTCACAGCAGCAGCTTGACGGCAACCGTGATCAGCAGCACCAAGATGAGTATGGTGACGAAAATGCTCCTGAAGCGTTCCACCTCCCCGTAGGTACTCGAGGCCGGGCGAAGTCTTCCAAAACTTGGCCTTGCTCTGCGCCCCTCTTCCTGGAGATCCCATCGCGAGCTCGGTGCCACGCCCCTGGCAATCGACTCCCTTCTTTGAACCTGTGCTGCGTAGTCAGACCAGTTGGGCCTCTGCCTCAGGTCGCGTAGACCGGAGCATTCGTGGTTCTCAGGCAGACGATGCTCCGGACAGAATCTTCCGCCGCAATACCTGCATCTATATGGCATGTAGGCGGGTTTGCCACAGTAGTCACAGGTCCCGGATGCCAAAAGGGCTAACGCTCCTTCTCCTCGGTGACGAGGCCCAGCCTTACTCCCACGCTCTTCTTGGCTTGGACCAGGTTCTTGATCTTGTTCATAGTCAGGTTGTAACCCCTCTCCTCTCCGAGCATAGAGAGTAGCTGGCGGAAGCCGCAGTCCGGCGAGAATATCACAGCGTCCGGCCCGTACCGGTTCACTGCGAAGAGCATCCTCCGCTCTATCGTGTCCACCGGCTCCACCCCGTCAGGGGTATCCACCGGCTTGGTGCTGACAACGCCAACGCTGAGGATCTTCGAGTATCCCTCCAGCTCCTCTGGCGGGTACGACTCGTAGTTTCTCTCGATGTTGCTGAACTCGTGGCTTAGAACTTGGAAGTCTGTTTCGAGGAGTAGTTCCGCGAGCTGGGGCGATATAGTGCCGCAGACGTGGGTCGATGCGACGGTTCTTATGCCTCCTGCAGCCTCGTCGAGGGCTTCAAGTATGATCTCAGAAGCCTCGTTCTTGCTGGTTCTGAGCTCTAGGAGGTTCTTCCGTCTGCCGACGAGGACCGATAGAAATGGCTCATCAATGCTGACCATCTCGCTAAGCTCGGAGTAGGCCGAGGCGATCTTCCTGACATAGCGTGTTAGCCTCTCGAGGAGCCACGGCTGTTCGACGAGCATCTCGACGTACCCCAGCGGGAAGGGCCTCTGGGGCAGGCCTTCCACGGAAACGGCGCTGGCAAGGGTGAAGGGACCCGTCACGCAAGCCCTAAGCGGGACGAAACGGTTCTTCCGCCTTAGGATGTCGTGGGCGTCTTCGACCCACCTGCGCACCTCTTTCGTCACCCGCGGCTCGAAGTCCTCATTAGCCACGAACTTCTTTCCCTCCCTCCTGAAGGAGTGGCCGTCGACCGTCGGGTCCAGGAACATCTCGTTCATGTCGGCTAGCTGCGGGTAGCTGACGTAGTCTAGCCCTGCATCGAACTGGTCGTCGATCGCCTTCTTGAAGTTGGCAGTGTTATCCGTGAGCGGAAAGCTGCCGATCAGGTTTGTGGCTAGCTGAGGCACCTTCATCGAGGCTCACCCCGTCTCTTCCCCCTGCAAATATATTTGTTGCCCGCTAGGAAAGAGAGTGTCTCTCCTCGCTCAGGAGGTTCTTCGCAGCGCCCAGGACCGAGGGGGCAACGGCGGCCTGCGCAAGGGTCCTCAGAGGCGGGTATGGGAGATACAGACAAACGGCCGCAATGCCGGCCACCGCTATGCAAACCTTGAAGCCCGTAGGCATCAGCAACCGGTAGAGCCAAACCCAGACTATGAGCATCAGGATGCCGTACATCAGGGCCATAAACCCGTAGCCTAGGTACCTCCGCAGGACAACGAGGGCTAAGACATCTGCAACTATCAGGATCTTTGTATACGTGTCCACCATGTCTCTTCGGCTCTAAGGCTGACCCGCGCTAGATGGAGGCCAACTTGACGAGGTGCTCCCACTCGGCGTCGACCCGTTTCTGCGCCTCGTCGATGACCCACTTGTTCTTCTCGTTGAGCAGGTGCTTGAATCTTCCCTGCATCTTTATCCATTCCACCAGGGGCTTCTTCTCGGCCTTGCCCTCGGCGATGCGCTTCGACACGCCGTTCAGGACGTACTTTCCGTCGATCACCTCGTAGAGAGGCCAGAAGCACGTCTCGACGGCGAGCTGGCCGATCTTCAAGAAGTTCTGAGCGTCGGTCCTCCATCCCCTCGGGCAGGGGGAGAAGACGTTGAGGAAGGTGGGTCCATCGGTCTCGATGGCTCGCTGAGCCTTGTTGATCAGATCCATGTAGTAGGCGGGGGACGCCTGAGCGACGTACGGTATGCCGTGGGCCGCGACTATCGCGGTCAGGTTCTTCTGGAAGTCCTTCTTTCCGGGGATGACCTTTCCAGCCGGACTCGTCGTGGTGTGGGCGCCCAGCGGCGTTGCACTGCTCCGCTGTATCCCCGTGTTCATGTAGGCTTCGTTGTCATAGCAGACGTAGGTGAAGTCGTGACCCCTCTCAAGGGCGCCTGAGAGCGACTGCAGCCCAATATCGTAGGTTCCGCCGTCTCCACCGAAGGCGATGAACTTTATCTTCTTGTCAGCCGGGATCTTGCCTCTCTTCTTCAAAGCCTTGTACATGGCCTCGACACCCGTTATGGTCGCCGCGGCGTTCTCAAAGGCGTTGTGTATGAATGGGACCTTCCAGGCTGTGAAGGGGTAGATGGTGGTGGCGACCTCCAAGCAGCCCGTTGCCGCACAGACGACGACCGGCAGCTCGGTGGAGAGCAGTATCTGCCTCACAGCCACAGATGCCCCGCAGCCCGCACAAAGCCTGTGGCCGGGGGACAGCCTTTCTTGCCTTTGCGAAAGAACCTTCAAACTCGGCACATGATCACCTCTACTCTCTCACCCCGAGATAGTTCAGCCTTTGCTTCACCTTCCCCGTCCTCGCGATCTCGGACAGGTCGTCGTAAACCTTCTTTATCTCCTTGACGCCGATATCCCTACCACCCAGGCCGTAGACGTAGTTGACTACCTCTGGGTGTCCGTCCGCATCGTACAGGGCGTTCCGAATCTCGTTGAAGACAGGGGCTCCGTAGGCACCCATTCCATCTGCCCTGTCGAGAACTGCCACGGCCTTTAGGTCCTCTAGGAGTTCGACGATCTCATCCTTGGGGAAGGGCCTAAAGCACCTGATCTTAAGCATGCCCACCTTCTGTCCCTTCTCCCTCAGCTCCCGAGCCGTGACTCTCGTAGTGCCAGCCGTGCTGCTGAGGACGACTATCGCCGTCTCCGCGTCCTCCATTCCATACGGATGGACGAGGTCGTACCTCCTGCCGCTGATCTTCTCGTACTCCTCTCCTATCTGCTTGACTATCTTGGCAGCCCTGGACATCGCCTCTGCTTCCTGCCTCTTGTGTTCAAAGAAGTAGTCGTACAGGTCTAGAGGTCCATAGGTAACGGGGTGGTCTACATCAAGCAGCGGGTTGATGGGCGTGAACTCGCCTACGAAGTCCTTGACTACCTCGTCGTCGAGAAGCTCTACTCTCTCGACGGCATGGGAGGTTATGAAGCCGTCCTGCATGCACATGACGGGTAACCTCAGGTCCATATGCTCGGCTATCCTAACAGCCTGAATCGTGTTGTCGTAGACCTCTTGGGGGTTCTCGCCGTAGAGCTGGAGCCAGCCCGTGTCCCTTGCACCCATCGTGTCTGAGTGGTCACAGTGAATGTTGATCGGCCCTGAGAGGGCTCGATTCACCACGTTCATGACGATCGGCAACCTGTAGGAGGCCGCTATGTATAGTATCTCCCACATCAGGGCGAGGCCTTGTGAAGAGGTCGCCGTCATGACCCTTCCGCCTGCCGCACAGGCGCCGACACATGCACTCATGGCGCTGTGTTCGGACTCGACTGTTATCAGCTCGGTCTGAACCTCTCCGTCGGCAACGAACTGTGAGAAGTTCTGCATCAGCTCCGTCTGTGGCGTAATGGGATAGGCGGCTACTACGTCTGGGTCGATCTGCTTCATCGCGTATGAAGCTGCATCATCTCCGTTTAGAGGAACTATCTTTGGCATCGAATCACCTCTCAGGCTCCATGTGGATTGCGTCCTTGGGACATACCGAGGCGCATATGCCGCAACCTTTGCAGTGATCAAGATCGAAGTCCTTGAACTTCCCATCCTCAACCACAATTGAGGAGTCAGGGCAGTTGATCCAGCAGATCAGGCAGTTAATGCAAAGATCCCTGTCGATGACCGGCCTCTGGGTCCTCCAGTCCCCAGTCTTGTACTCGGCGGCGCTGCCTGCTTGGAGGATAAGTCCGCCTTCAGGAATCTCCTTCCATCCTGGCTTCTCGCTCATGCTTCTCTAACCTCCTTGTATGCCCTCTCGATAGCCCTGATGTTGGCCTCGAGGACCTTCTCGCTGAGCTTGGATCCGAGGTGGCTTCTCAGAGACTCCTTGACATTCTCAATGTTCGTGACCCCTGTCGCGCTCACTAGGGCTCCGAGGCATGGCGTGTTCGCCATCGGCCTGCCGATCTCCTCCCTGGCAATCTTGTATGCGTCTAGGGTGAAGACCTTGCCCTTGAATCCCGTCTTCTTCTTCACCTCTTCCGGAGGAAGATCGGTGTTAACGATGAGGACGCCGTTTTCCTTGAGTCCCTCGGTAACAGACCCCGACTCTAGCAGGGTTGCATCAAGAACGACCACGTAGTCCGGGGTGTACACGTTGCTGTGTATGTCTATCCTCTCGTCAGAGAGCCTGTTGTACGCCTGGACGGGAGCGCCCATCCTCTCCGGGCCGTACTCCGGGAAGGACTGGATGTACTTTCCGTCCCGGATCACCGCCTCGGCGAGGACCTCAGCCGCGGTCTTCGCGCCCTGACCGCCCCTCCCGTGCCAGCGGATCTCTACAATATCCGCCAAGGGTGATCACCACTGGCACAACCACCTGAGGTAGGCTTAACAATCTTTTCATACCGGCTTTTCAGGGCTGTTTCGTCAAATCTACCTCAAACTCGCGGCTGGCCTCCGCGTGTACGTCTGCCAACTGGTCCTTCACGACTATGGTCACCTTGTAGGTTCCGCTCTTGACGAGGTTCCCAGTGAACCACGGATAGTAGTAGTAGATCAGGTTGCGCCTTCTCGTCGCATTGGTGACGTGTATCTGCTTCTCGTCTATCTTCTGGACATATACGTTTCCCTGGTCGTCCTCAATCTTGATGTCTACGGATACCCAGAACTCGTAGTACTTTCCGGTGCGCTTAGTCTGGAATCCCCTAGCCTCGACGTAGAAGTAGACGAGCTGATCGTCACCGAGGGTATTGCCCTCTAACTCGGATAGGTTGCCCGGGCCGTAGACCTTTGAGGCGAGGACGATTTCGCTGACAGAAAGCTTTGGCGGCTGGATGCATCCAAGCCCAGCCAAAAGGACCACCAATAACACTGGAAGGACTGAAAGCCTGCTCAACGGGTCTCCTCCTCTGCGGAACTCGTCCGGCGCTGTGAAATGTCTTTTGCATCTTGCAAGGTGCCTCTGGGAGAAGTCCGCCTAGACTTCTACGCCTAACACGATCCGGATCATATAGCCTATAACAAAGGTGAAGGCTGCAACACCAAGGCTTATCCCAGCCATCTCGGTGAACCTCTTTCTGAAGGGCAGATCCCTCGCCACAGAGATGTAATAGGTGAAGACTAGGATCACCAGGATGGCGTTCCCAATTGACCACAACAGGGAGACGTAGGGATTCGAGAGAACGAGAAAGGGAAAGATCAGGAGGACGACGGTGATCACATATGCGGCCGTAGTGTAGGAGGCGGCC
>CAYWSC010000039.1:0-10597 GCA_964460695.1 Hadarchaeota archaeon (SeqCode) | reverse complement strand
GGTCCATCCGCAGATGGAGTAGTACTCGTCTAGCATCTCATCCAGCTTCACTACAAGTCCCTTGCACGGGCCCACATCGTGTGGCTCCTTCAAGGATCTCTCGGGCAGGGTGTCATCCTTCCTCCTCAGGCCCTCCCTCACGTTGAAGGCCCTAGTGAGGTTGTTGATCCGCTCCCCGACCTCTACGAACTCCTCGAAGCTGGCATATTCAAAGCCGGTCGCGGCCTTCACCATTCTGTATACGAGTTCCTCGTCGACAGCGAAGGAAGATAGGAGGCAGAGGCCGGTTGAGTCCCAGGCGACCGCTATCCTCTCGGTCTTGTCCTTGACCTCCTGGGCCTTTCCATCCGTCGTCCTCGGATCGAGTGGGTCCCAGCCGAGCATCTCCCTGCCCGGAGTCCAGGGCCTGAGGTGGCATGCACCCCTATCCGACCTGGCGTAGGAGAGCCCGACCCCCTGGCCGGCCCTAGGCTCATAGGCTGGAAACTCCAGCCCCTTGGTATGCATCGCGAAGCTCGATGATCCCTGCCCTATCTCCTCGCTGGCCCTCTTCACGCCGTTGGCAACAAGCCTACCTAGACGACCCTTCAGCGACCCCGCCCTGTACACCGCCTCGACCATCGCCTCGGCGTTGCCAAACCTCAGATCCAGCCCATCGGTCTCCTCCGGGCCTATCAGGCCTTTTTCGTAGCACTCCATGAGAAAGCCGATGGTGTTGCCGGTAGATATGGTGTCGATGCCGTAATAGTCGGACAGATAGTCAGCCCTCACGATGGCCTCCCTGTCCCACACGCCGCACTGGGGACCGAAGGCCCACACCGTCTCGTACTCCGGCCCCTCCGCGACGGTGCCCGTCCACCTATCGCCCTTGAGTATCGCCACGTGGGCGCATGATATCGGGCAGTTCCAGCAGGGCCTTGTCCCCGGCGAGCTTGGAGGTACCCAGGCGTTTTCGGCGAAGGCATCGCCGTCGACCTCCAGCACCTTTTCGAAGGAGCCGGTCTGGAAGTTCCGGGTCGGCCAACCACCGGCCTCGTTTATCCCGTCGACGATGTTGCACGTCCCCCTGATGACCAGGCCGCCTCTCTTCCGCCTGCTCGTTCTGAAGTCCTCAGATATCTTCCTGTTCGCCTCTCTCACAGCCTCCATGAAGCTCTTCTGATCCCCGACCAGATCCCTTGGCTTGACATCTCCACCCTTCACCACGATGGCCTTGAGGTTCTTGGACCCCATGACGGCTCCTGCCCCACCTCTTCCAAGGGCCCTGACTTCGGCGATAATGTTGGCGAGCAGCACCCCCTTCTCTCCGGCGGGGCCGATGGACGCGACCTTTGGCAGGCGTCCATCGCTATGCTTGTCCTTGAGCATCCTCTCCGTGGTGAAGGTGTCGGCTCCCCATATCCACGATGCATCCATCAGGCTTGCACCCTTGGGGCTCACGTAGAGATATACCGGCTTCTCGGACCTTCCGCCTATCACGATCCCGTCGTATCCCGCCCACTTGACCTCCGGCCCGAAAGAGCCTCCGCAGTGGGAATCGAGCCATGCGCCGGTGAGCGGAGACTTTGTGCAAACGCAGAAGCGATTCCCAGTGGGAGCCGGGGTTCCGGTAAGGGGACCCGTGAGGAAGGCCAGCAGGTTCTCCTCGCCCAGGGGGTCGGTACCCCCCTTCACCTCCTTGAAGAGGAGGTAGGCGCCGTATCCCTTGGCACCCAGAAACCTATACGCAACTTCTCTATCACTCTCTTCCTCCCAGACCTTGCCGCTGGTCAGATCTACCCTCAACAACTTCCCGGTGAAGCCCCAACCCTTTGCCGACATGAGGATCGATTCTCAGCCCGCCGCTCTCCCTAAAATATCTAGCGCACCCGATGTCAAGGAGGGACTCTTCCCCTCATCGCCTGCTTCTCGAATCGATGCTGGCAGGGGAGTCGGCCTAGTACGTGATGCTGTCCTCATAGACCGAGAGAAGCAGCTTAGAGCCGGCCGCCACGACCCCGAGGACTGTCAGCACCAGCAGAAGAAGCCCCCAGATCCCCAGTCCTCTCTTCTTGCTTAGCTCGAGATAGACGCTGGCCGGCGACGACGGCCCGGTGAAGTGCCAGGCGACCGATTTCTCGCCCCCAGTCTGGGGCAGAAGGGTGAAGTTCCTCGTCGGAAGGTAGTTGACAATTACCGAATCGGCAGACATGTGGACGATTATCTTGGTCTCGTTGACGGGGAGGTTGCAGGTCGGCGTCGCGAACGAGAATCGCTCCGTCCTCCTCGACAGCGCGAGCGAGAATCCCTCATGTCTGCCCGCCGACGAGCTTGTGGAGAGGTGTGCCTCGAGGACTATCTGAATCGTCCCGGACGACTGCTCGACGAAGGTCGAGACCGTGGTACTCCCCGGCGCGAAGTCGACCGTTCTGTCAGCTCGGGCCCCCTCTACCTGGAGGCTCATCTTCTTGTCCCAATCCACGATCTCCAGCGGGTTGAGCAGAAAGGCCTCCGGCCCGAGCTCGTATGTGAAGTTGACATATCCACTCCAGTTCTCGGCCTCAACCACTGAGACGTGACTCATCTCGGTGGCCTGGTCGTTGAGGCGAAACTCGAAGATCTGGACCTTGACGTGTGCACCTCCGAGGACGAGGGAAGGCGAGAGAACTAGGGCGAGGAGGACGACGCGAAGCTCGTTCAATAGACGGCCTTTGGCCGGGAGGGTTTTTAAGCTTTCGTGGATTGGTTCACGAGGTCTGAATCTTCTTCGAAAGCTTCTCTATGGCCCGCATCAGCGCGCCTTCCTCGAACTGCAGGGCGATCACCGGTATCCTGACCACCTTTTCAAGGGTGGTTGCAGCTATGGGGCCGCATATTATCCCCTTGACCTTCTCCCTCTCTGCCCTTATGCCCTGGATTATCTCCTCCTCTATCGTTACGGCGGGATACTCCCTGACGTAGAGGGGCTCGTCCCAGCCCTCTATCTTTATCGTCCTCGGAAGCACGTCCAGGGCTCCCCTCGCCGTGATGACCCCTATCGCGTGGGGCCTCTCGGCCTCCTCTATCTCCCGCATCGACTCGATGAGCTTCTTCAGGTTGGAGAGCATGAAGTCCCCTCTCTGCCCAGACAGGATCTTGTAGAACGTGTTCTTCGGTATGCCCGTCCTGTCGCAGAACTCCTTTGCAGAGAGGTTCCTCTCGGCGAGGAAGGTCTTGATCGCCCTCACGAACTCCTCGCTTGACGAGACTGCCGCCCTGAGGACATCATCCGCCTCCATTCTCGTCGCCGGGGGAATATTCAGGGCAGGGCTGAAAAGTGTTTTTGCCGCCAAAGGCGATTGTGTTGCCGCGCCTCGAAGGCTTTTTAAATGCAGGAGGCTGCTCACTGCCCGGAGTGGTCTCCATGAATACCAAGCTCGTCGCAGCCGCGGTGGTGGTGATCATAGTTGCCGCCGCTGCGGGGGTGTTGCTGACACGGCACAAGGAGGAGGAAAACCTCACCCTGATCAGGTACGGTGGACAATACTATCCGGGCGAGTTCCTCCTCTACGGCCTGGGGAAAGAGTTCTGGGAGAAGTACGGAATAGAGGTCGACCACATAATCTTCAGCTCTGCTGGAGAGAGCAACAACGCCCTGATATCGGGCACCATAGACGTGAACTGTGGAGCCGACACCAGGACGGTGGCGCTCTTCAACTCCATACCCGACCAGGCACTCATCATAGGGACGGTCCAGAGAGGCAACAGGTATTCCACCGTCGTCGCCGTTGACAGCCCCTACAAGACGTGGGAGGACCTTAAGGGCAAGAAGATAGGGATCAAGCTCGGCACCGGTGCCGAGGGCGTTCTCCGGAAGTACTTCGCCCGCGAGGGGCTGAACTGGGAGGACTACCAGTGGGTCAATATGAACGTTGAGGACATGATAGCCAACCTTCAGCAGGGAACCATAGACGCCTTCCACGCCTGGGAGCCGACTCCAGCCATAGCCGAGGCCAACGGAGTGGGGCGGATCCTCAGAACCTACGGAGACGTAGCACTGGTCCCCGCCTCCATCCACACGACGAAGAAGTTCGCCGAGGAGCACAGAGACGCCATAGTCAGGTTCCTAGCTGCCCACCTCGAGAAGGCGGAGATGATCAAGAACGACCCGGACAAGGCCGCGGAGATCGCCGCCAGGGCTGCCAGCGAGAAGGGCCTCAGCGTCCCAGCGGAGGCATTCAAGAAGATCTTCCAGAGAATAGACTTCCAGATCGATTTCAACCAGACGGTGATAGACGCGATCAAAGACACGGCGGAGTTCCTGAAGTCCCAGGGAAAGATCGATAAAGTCCCCCAGCTGGCGTGGGACCGCAGCTACATCGAGGAAGCTGAGAAGCTGTACGAGAAAATGAAGAAAAAGGGCTGAGAATTGAAAAGCGGCCTCAACAACAGGTACCTGCGCAGCGCACTGTCCTTCGTAGTTCCCCTCCTCCTAGTCGGGTGTATATGGGAGGCGGTGAGCCGGTCGGGTTTGGTGAAGCCCGTCCTCCTGCCGCCTCCCTCAGTCGTTTTTCCCCGCATCGCATATCTCTTTGCCGCCAGGACTGCTGACGGACAATCGGTACTCCTGAAGCACATAGTGACAAGTCTCTACAGGCTCCTCATCGGCTTCTCGACGGGCGCAGCCTTGGGAGTCGGGCTCGGCCTGGCAATGGGATCGAACAGGTTCATCTACGGGTACTTCAACCCGATCATCAGCATTCTGATGCCGGTGCCTGGGATAACCTGGGCACCGATACTTGTCCTCATCCTCGGGTTCGGAGACCCAACCCTCGTCACCGTCACCTTCATCGCGTCCTTCTTCCCGGTCGTGTACAACACCTGCAGCGGGGCCCGGAGCGTAGAGCGGGACCTCCTGCTCGCAGCGAAGATCATGGGCGCATCAAGGTCGACGGTGTTCTTCAGAGTCCTCCTCCCATCCAGCGCCCCGCAGCTGATAACAGGTCTCAAGCTAGGGCTGGCGAGGGGCTGGAGAACCCTGATAGCCGTGGAGATGATCGCCTCCGCCCTATGGGGTCTTGGCTACATGATCTTCGACGCAAAGGAGTACCTGAGAACCGACATAATCTACGGCGGCATAATCGTGATGGCCGTGATCTTCGCCCTCCTGGAGAAGACCGTCTTCGGGTACGTGGAGGGCAAGACTATCGAGAAGTGGGGCATGGCGAGTCAAATTGTATGAAGAAGCCAGGGACAGCATCCGTCGATTCATCCTCTTCACACTCCCACTCATCTCGCTAGTCCTCATCTGGCAGGCAGTCTGCAGCCTAGACCTCATCAAGATGCTGCCATCGCCCCTAGAGGTGGCGAAGACACTCCTCAGGCTGAGCTTCCAGACCCAGGGAGGGTGGCCCGTGCTTGCCCTCCACCTGTCGAGGAGCCTGCTCAGGGTGGGCGCCGGGTTCGCCCTTGCAATGGTAGCAGGCATCGGCGTCGGCCTCCTGATGGGGACAAACAGGTATGCAGACTTCCTCCTCAGGCCCATCTTCTCGGTCCTCCTGCCCGTCCCAACCCTCGCGTGGGTCCCGATCCTGCTCATATGGACGGGCACCGGTGACGACACCATAATCATAGCCATATTTCTCGGCGGCTTCTTCAGCATCGCCTACAACACCGCGACCGGCGTCAGATCCATAGACCGTGACCTCATCCTGGCCGCGAAGACTATGGGTGCAACCAGATGGACCCTCTTCACAAGGGTTCTCCTACCCGGATCCATGGTGCCCGTTCTTGCCGGTCTGAGGCTCGCAGTTGGCTACTCCTGGAGGGCACTTGTCGGAGCCGAGATGCTGGCCGCCGCAGGATGGGGGCTGGGCTACCTGGTCTTTGCAGCTAGGGCGTTTATGGCGGTCAACGTCATGTTCGCCGGTCTCATAACCATAATGGCAACGGGCTACATCATGGAAAACCTACTTGTAGGGTCCCTCGAGAAGAAAACCGTGAAGCAATGGGGGATGATCCGGATATGAGCGAGGCCAAGCTAGAGGCAGTCCATGTGAGAAAGGAGTTCGGAAACGGTCCTAACAAGGTCATCGCGATAGAGGACATAACTCTAAAGGTCAGGGAGAACGAGTTCCTAGTCATCGTCGGGCCCTCCGGCTGCGGAAAATCCACCTTCCTCTACCTCGCCGCGGGATTCGAAGAGCCGACCTCCGGAGAGATCCTTCTCGACGGGAGGCGTATCGAGGGGCCAGGTCCTGATAGAGGATTCGTCTTCCAGGAGTTTGCCCTCTACCCCTGGAAGACGGTCCTGGAAAACGTGAGCTTTGGGCTGGAGATCCAGGGGATGGACAAGAAGGCCGCGAGGGAGAAGGCTAGAGAGTACATAAGGACCATCGGCCTGTCGGGCTTTGAAAACGCCTACCCCCACACCCTCTCCGGAGGCATGAAGCAGAGGGTGGGCATCGCCCGTGCGCTGGCCTACGACCCCGAGGTCCTCCTGATGGACGAGCCCTTCGGATCCCTCGACGCCCAGACCAAGAAGCTCATGCAGCAGGAGCTGCTGAGGATATGGGCCAAGACCCGCAAGACTGTCGTCTATGTTACCCACAGCGTCGTGGAGGCGACGTATCTCGCCGACCGAGTGGTCGTGCTGACTGCCCGCCCCTCGAGGGTCAAGGGCATAGTGGAGGTCAACATACCTAGGCCGAGGAGCTACACCGACGAGAAGTATCTGAGCATCAGAGAGAGAATCCTGGGCCTGTTGGACGAGGAGGTTGCCAAGGCCTTCGAGGAGGAGAAGAAGCACTCGGGTCCCGCTCTGGAGGCGGACTAGTGCGCACTAGTGCGAGAACAGGAAGGAGAGCTCCTTCTCGACGACGTCGTTGCTCAGCTTCTCGTAGCGCTCAAGGCTTCCAACGTCGTACCAGAACGAGTCGGTCAAGAAGCCCTTGACCACGTCGCCCCTCTCTATCAGGCTTGGAATGACATCCGCGGTGAGATCGATGTTCAGCTTCTCTCCCTCGCTGCGCTTCTCGCGTCTGAGATCGTCGATGACGTCGATTATCCTCTTGTTCGCGCAGAATATCCCTATGGAGACGGGTCTGCCGAGCATCGGCTTCTCGACGAAGCCCTTGAGGCCTCCGTCCGGCCCGAGCTCGGCCACGCCCACCCTGATGGGATAGTCCTTCGCAAGGGCAACGGTGCAGGCGGCCCCGGCGGAGATGTGCTCGCTCCACATCTTGCCAAGGTCGATAGAGCTTAGGATGTCCCCATAATAGACGACGAAGTCCCGCTCCAGAAGGTCCCGAGCGTTGAGCAGCGCTCCACCAGTCCCGGATGTCTCCTGGGTGTCCTGGACGAAGGAGAAGTCTGCGTCAAACCGCCTCCCCTCGTCGAAATAGTTGACGATCTGATTCGCCCTGTAGTTGGTGAGCATTATGATTCGGTCAAAGCCATGGTAGGTTAGAAGACGGACGACGTACTCGAGCAGGGGCTTCTCCATAGGGCCCACTGGAACCATCGTCTTCTGAAAATAGAAGGTGAGGGGACGCAGCCTGACACCCTCTCCGCCGCACAGAACGACCGCCTGCATGTTAACCAAGATGCGCGTGCGGGTTATAAAGCTGATGAAAGATAATCTTCACTGCCTTTGCACACCAGAGCAAAGGGCAAAGGCCGATACCAGCAGGCACCCGGCGGCGCACGGCTACCGGGCCCCCGACCCCGTCTGGACACAGAACCTGGCTGTGATCCACGCCGCCAAGTCTGCATCGGGGCCCGACGGCGCGGAGGAAGACCTCGTGGTCGGAGATTGGCTGCCTTCAGATCCTTCAGAAACCTTTGAATCCCGCCGGGCGTCCGCCGGGCCACCTCCAGGGCTCTACCGGAAGACCCGTCTCAGGTACTCCAGGCTCCTGCTTGCGATGGTCCGTGGATCAGGGGAGAAGTCGAAGACCTCGACCGAGACGAATCCCCGGTAGCCGATCTCGTCCAATGCCCCGGCTATGGGAACGAAGTCGGTGTCGCCGAAGCCCGGTCCCCTCCTGTTGGCATCGTTGGCGTGGAAATGGGCCAGCACGTCCCTAGCGCTCCGGATTATGCTGGGTATGTCCCTATCCTCGCTGCTCATGGCCTTGACGTCTAGGATCAGCTTGAAGTTTGGGCTGCCTACCTCCTCGATCATCCTCATTGCCTCTTCGGCGGTCGTTATGAAGTTGGTCTCCTGGGGTGAGAGGGGCTCCATGCAGAGAGTTACCCCGACTTCTTCCGCCGTCTTGGCGCACTCCTTGAAGACGGATCTCGCCAGCTCCCAGGCCCGCTGATACGTGATCCCCTCGACGACGTTCCTCTGCTTGGGCGAGCCTATCACCATTATGCTGCCGCCGATGTCGCTGCAGAAGCGTATGAGCTCCTGCATGTACCTCTGGGTCTTCGTCCTTATCGCGTCGTCCGGGTGGTTTATGTACAGCCCCTCAGGCTTGACCAGTAGCCAGTGAAGCCCGACGATCTCCAAGCCCATAGACTGGGCTTCCTCCGAGATGGCCTTCCTCTCCTGCCTGGAAACCTCTGTCACGTCCTCGCATATGGTAAAAGGGGCGATCTCCACGCCGTCGTACCCTATCGAGGAGGCGTACCTCATCACGTCGCTTAGCTTCCAGTTTTCAAACATCTCGTTGCACACAGAGAACTTCACGTCCATCCGATCATCTCCATCGTGACATGTCCTGCTCTAGCGGGCTAGGTCCGGCTCCACGCTTCCCTCGCGCTTCGCACCATGATCGCCACGTTTTCATGCGGCGTTTCCGGCGGAACTTCGCAGCCCGTGCAGAACACAAATAGTTTGTCCCTCTTCATCCTGAGTACTTCTTCTACGATGCCTCTCGTCTTCCCTGCCACCTCCTCGGGCGTCCCGAATCTCAACACCGCTGGGTCCAGGTTTCCCTTCAGGGTGGATCTTGAGAGAGATCGAACTGCTTGGTCGATACTAACCTTGTGATCCACGTCCACTATGTCAACCATCCTGTCCAGTACGTCGAGGATGGGGGAGGTGTTGCCGCATATGTGCATCTGGACCAGGGCGCCGGTTCGACGGATGGCCTTCGAGAGCCTCTCGTCGTAACCGCACAAGTTCTCAAGGTATGTCCGCGGAGATAGCACGTCCATCGAGGAGGACGCATTGCCGATCGAGATGACGTCGGCCCCCTCTTCCACCAGGACTTTGGCGTACTCCTCGCTCACCTTGAGGCACTTCTCAAGAAGGGGGTTGACCTTTGGATCTTTCCTCATCAGGTCGACGATCATCTTCTTGAATCCACGGAGCTGGGCGGCCAGCTGATACGCACTCATCACCCAGGCGATGACTGCGAACTCCTCGTTTTTCAGCCTCCTCACAGCCTCTATCTTCATCGGGAATCTCCCCTCGCTGGTGACGTCGGGGATTCTCAGCTCGTCGACCTCCATTGTGTCGAGCGCCGGCTCCACGAGCTTTGGGAAGTCGTTCTCCGGGAGGACGGACTTGCTCCCCATGGCCTCTGCTTCGATTAGGACGTCGCTGGCCACGTTGACCGAGTCAACGCCGAAGTGCCTGGCGCATCTAAGCTGGGCCTCGGCGTGGGCCTCACCATCTGTGCAGTACTTCTTGATCGGTATCTGGGCGATTTCGCAGGCGGTCGCCTTTAGAAATGGAGCGACTGAGACCTCCTCTATCTCGGCGCCGCTGCAGGCGTTGATGAACCTCTCCCTCGGAGTCATGGCGGCAGGCTGGTCTCCTGCACTTAGATTTCTTTCGATTGAAAACGGCAGATATGGGGTTGCGCATCTGCGTCCCGAAACCAAGATGTTCGATTGCAGCACTAGGCCTGCAGACCATGGCGCTGAGGTGGTTTTCAAGGCCTACCTTTTCCATGACCTCGGGCCAGCCCCAACTCTACAGAGAGCTCTCCGATGGAGTGGTCCTTGAGGCCGGCCATCTGCTCTTGAGGAGGCGGTATTTCCTGAGGTGCTTCGACGGATCTGTATTCGCCGTCGACCCCCGTACACCTGCTTTTCAAGGACGCTTCGACAACATGGTCGATCCGAGGACGGAGAGGATTCGGAGTAGCTATCTGAAGCTTGCCCGTCTCCACGGAGAGGCTGTGTGGAAGCGTTTCAAGCGTATGGAGGCACCGTCCCCGCGCCACTTCGGCAAGGAGTCATGCAGAACCATGGTGGAGAACCTACTCGAGCTTGAACTCGATTCGGGTGCCCAGGCGCTGATCCCTCCCTACTTCGCCTTCTCCGCTCCGACCGACGGCTGGATGGACATTACCCTGCGCCTCTACGATGCGATGGAAGGGGCCGGCAGAAGGATCGAGGTGTACCTACCCCTGGCCTTCGACCACGAACTCCTCAGCCGAGAAGAGTTTCTCGACCTGTTGATAGATACTGTCCAGGACCTAGAACCCAGAGGGACGGCCATCTGGCCGGTGGGCCTGAACGAGCCGGCGGCGATGCCGGAGGAGCTGGTCGGCCTCTCCTATCTGATCGGCTCGTTGAGCGGGGATGTCCTGCTCATGTACGGAGGCTTCTTCTCCAGAGTACTCTCCGCCGCCTTCTCGGCCTCCCTCGCCGCTGGGCCGTGCTTCTTTGGGAGGCGCGG
>CAYWSC010000038.1:0-10627 GCA_964460695.1 Hadarchaeota archaeon (SeqCode) | reverse complement strand
TCATGGTCACAACAGATACCTTTGCCGCTCTCTCGCCCACCCTGAGTCTGGAGACGGTTTCGCCGCTCACCAAACCAATAGCTACCTGTTTCCCAATTAAATGCTAGCCCCTGTCAAGCAGGAGACGTTTCGCCGTCCGCGATTTTCCCGTCAGCGTTGTCTGAAACGACCCCTCACCCGTGACTAGGCCTGGGGCGGTTCCCGGCGCCGATTTCACCGTGCAAGGGAGCTGTCTGGGTCGGTTCTCTCGGTCTGGGAGACGGACACGATCCTCTGCGGACTCGTCGGAGCCGGCATGCCTTACCTATCGATCGGCCAGAACGGAGAGTCGGTGTGTGACTCCTCCAAGAACTCCTCGAAACGGCGGACCAGTTCCGGGTGCATCTGGGAAACATCTCTTTGCTCGGACAAATCGGTTGGAAGATGGTAGAGCTCTAGGTCGTCAGCGCTTCTCTTGACGGCTTTCCAGTCGCCGATCCGAGCAGCCTGTTCGAAGCCCCTTCCGTAGTGCTCCCAGTAGAGGCTTCTCTCGGAAGACGGCGCCCCCATCAGCAGGCCGGTGACGCTCGTCCCGTCTATTCTCCGGGGAGCATCAGCCTCTGCGAGCTCCGCCAGGGTCGGCATGAAGTCTGCGAAGTGCCAGACAGCACCGCTAGACCTGCCAGCCGGGATACGGCCCGGCCATCTGACTATCATGGGTGTCCTTATCCCACCCTCGTACAGGTCCCCCTTCTTCCCGCGGAGCGGGCCACAGCTGTCGAACAGCCCGTCCCATCTCCTCGCAGCCCCGTTGTCGGAACAGAAGAAGACGATGGTCTTCTCGTCTATTCGAAGCTTCTTGAGAAGGCTCATGATGCGGCCTACGTCTCGATCGATGCGGCTAACCATGGATGCGTAGACTGCAGCTTCAGGCGGCAGCCCCCGGTCTGCGTAGAGACAAGGCTCTGGAACCTCATATGCTACGTGGGGCAACGTGTAGGCCACGTACAGAAAGAAGGGGCCATCCCGGTTCTGGTCTATGAATCTCAGGGCGAAATCTGTGAAGAGGTCGTGCGAATACACCCGTTTGCGGCCGCCCTGGTTCTCGGCTATCTGGACCTGCTCCTCGTCTCGCCAGAGGAACTCGGGGAAGTGGTTGTGGGCCCTCCTCTGATTCAGGTAGCCGAACCACTCGTCAAATCCCTTCCTGTTGGGAGTCCCCTCGGTTCCCGCCTCGCCCAGACCCCACTTCCCCGTTCCACCCGTGGCGTAGCCAGCCTGTTTGAGAACCTCAGCGATGGTGACGTCCTGCCGGTCGAGGGAAACTCGCCTCTGGGGCGGGCCGTCGCCTAGGATCAGGATACCGCCCTTCCTCGCGAAGTTGTCCCGCACCTTGGCCCTGCCGGCGTTCAGGCCGGTCATCATAACACACCTCGAGGGTGCACATACCGGGCTTCCGGTGTAGCACTGGGTGAAGCGCATTCCCTCAGCCGCCATGCGGTCGATGTTGGGCGTCTGGATGATTCTCTGGCCGTAGCACCCGAGGTCGGCATATCCCAGGTCATCTGTCAAAATGAGGATGATGTTTGGCTTGATGTCGTCTAGCTCCATTGCAGCCGACGCTCCAGGAGAACTGCTTGAAGAAAAAGGCATCCCCGCGCCCAGACCGCTCACCTTGCCGCAGACCCCGTCACTGGGTCAAAGGCTAAGTGCGAAAAACAGGTGTGAATCCCCGCAGCATAGGATATTATAGGGTGGAGTGCCTACGGATCCCGGGTCGGGATCTCGATGAGGATAGCGTTTTTCGCCTGGGAATACCCCCCAGTCTTGGTCGGCGGCCTTGGAACCTACGCCGAGAACATGGCGAGGAAGTTTGTGGAGCTTGGACACGACGTCACGCTCTTTGCCCTCAACGAGGGTAACCTGCCGACGAGGGAGGTGGTCAGAGGGGTAGAGGTTCACAGGCCAATAATCTCCGACGCATCAACCGTACTGTCCCTCATTTCTCCCGACCTTGCCTCATGGCAGCCGGGAATCAAGTTCTTCAGCGACTTCTTCATGTACAACGTCCTATCGGCCTCGAAGTTCATCAACCTCCTCGCCAAGGCCAGGGAGCCGTACGACATAGTCTGCTTCCACGACTGGCTCAACACGGTCGCCGGGCTCATGGTAAAGGACCAGCTCGGCATTCCATCTGTCTTCCATGCCCACTCGACGGAGTGGGGGAGGACCGGAGACGGCTCCGAGACGATAAAGTCCCTCGAGAGGACGGCCGCTAAGAAGGCCGACGCGGTGATAACGGCAAGCAGGGCGATGAAGCAGGATCTGTCGCGGCATGGCTGGCCCGGCGAGAAGATCCACGTTATTTGGAACGGTGTCGATCCAGAGAGGTACCATCCGGGGAAGTGTTCCAGGGAGGATGTGACCGCCACAAGGGACAGATACGCCATCAGGGAGGAGGACAAGATGATCCTATTCGTAGGCCGTCTAACCTGGTACAAGGGAATACGGAACCTGGTCTTGGCGATGCCGCAGGTACTCGGCCAAGTTCCCGAGGCCCAGCTGGTCATTCTGGGCCGGGGGAAGCAGCAGCACGACATCGTCGAGCTGGCTCGACGCCTCGGGATAGAGGAAAAGATCCACTACAGGTTCGAGTTCGTCCCCGAGCAGGAGAGGATCCTCCACTACGCCGCCTCGGATCTCTGTGTTTTTCCTTCTACGTACGAGCCCTTCGCAGTGGTCAGCCTCGAGGCTATGTCGATGGAGAAGCCTGTCGTCGTCGGTGCAAACGGGGTGGTGGGCTTCACCGAGCAGGTCGTGCCTTCAGGTCCCGAGCAGAACGGCGTCCACGTAGATGGAAACAACCCCGCCGACATAGCCTGGGGTATAACAGAGGCTCTTTCGAATGAGCGAAGGGCACGCGAGTGGGGTAGGAAGGGTCGCAAGAGGGTGTTGAGGTACTTCACGTGGGAGAAGGCTGCCGAGCAGACGATAAGCTGCTACGAGAAGATCCTGTCAGGCTAGGATACCCCGGATGCGTCAAGGTGCCGCCGCACGCAGGCTGCCCGCCGTCTACAGGTATGCCTCGGTGACGTACCTCTGCATCATGCGGTGGCTGTTGAAGTAGTAAGCTATCTTGCTGATCGAGTTCTTCATCAGCTCTATCCACTCGTTCCTCCTGCCGTAGAAGGTGGGACCTATCAGATACGAGAGCTTGTTGTAGAGGTCGTCTACCTCCGTCTTCTGCCTCACCTCGGCCGGAACCCCCTCGTCTGGAGGAGGCCCTATGGCCCATCCGGTGACGCCCTCTATCCATCCTTCCAGCCACCACCCGTCCAAGACGCTGAAGTTGAGAACGCCGTTGTGAGCCGCCTTCATGCCGCTGGTTCCAGACGCCTCGTAGGGCGGAAGCGGGGTGTTCAGCCAGACATCGACACCGGCCACGAGCTTCGCCGCCATATCCATGTCGTAGCCCTTGAGGTAAGCTATCTGTATGTCGTTCTTCAGCATCTTGATGTAGTCATGTAGCTGCTGGATGATCCGTTTTCCCTGGACGTCCCTCGGATGTGCCTTGCCGGCGAATATTATCTGTATCGGAGAGCGCGAGTTCACCTCTTTCAACCTCCCTACGTCTGAGAAGAGGAAGTCCGGCCTCTTGTAACCGGTTATCCTCCTCGCGAAGCCGATGGTGAGGACGTCTTGGTCCATGGTTAGGTCGGTCTTCTCCCACACAAGATCCAGGAGCTCCTTCTTCGCAGCCATGTGGGCCTCCCATATCTCTTCGTCGGGAGCCGAATCTATCCTAACGAGCAGGGAGGGCTCGTTGGCCCAGCCCGGGAGGTACTTGTCGAAGAGCATTCGCATCGGCCTGCATGTCCACGTGTACGAGTGCACACCGTTGGTTATCGCGGATATATGGTGCCCCGGGAAGAGCTTCATGGACAACTCTCTGTGCCTGTTTGCCACGCCGTTGACGTACTTGCTCAGATTCAGCGCTAGGCGGGTCAGGTTCAGCTTGTCCTCTCCTCCTACCTTCTTCATCATCTCGAGAGGTACGACCTGGCCCATTATCCTTTGAACCATGTCATAGGGGAACTTGTCGTGCCCCGCCTCAACAGGGGTATGTGTGGTGAAGACGCAGAGGTCCCTGACCTTCTCGGGATCCATCTCATTGGTGCTCAACAGTTCGAGGGTGAGAAGGCTCGAGTGCCCCTCGTTCATATGGTACTTCCTCACCCTGAACCCAGCCGCTTTGAGCATCCTCACGCCGCCCATTCCCAGCACGATCTCCTGCTTCAGCCTGTACCCCTCATCTCCTCCATACAGGTAGTCTGTTATCGATCTATCTTCAGGGCTGTTCTCATCGAGATCGGTATCGAGGAAGAGGATCGACACTAGACCCCCGGTGGGACTGAAGTGGTCGTACATCCAGGCCCTGACATACACCTGCCTGCCCTCGATCTCAACGCTGACCCTCTCCTTCAGCTCGTTCATGTGCTGGGAAGGATCCCACACGACTGGTCTCTCGACCTGTTGTCCCTCCGGTGTGATCTCCTGATCCAGATAGCCCTTCCTGCTGATCAGGGACACGGCGACCAGGGGGATTCTCAGATCCGCGCTGGAGCGTATCGTGTCTCCCGCGAGAACGCCGAGGCCCCCGCTGTAGGTCGGGATGTCGCTTCTCAGGCCAATCTCCATGGAGAAGTACGCGACCTTGCTGCCCTCTAGGTAAGTGTGTCTACAGTAGTCGCTGCAGAAGTAGTAGGTCTTTCCCCTAACCTCTGCCTTGTACCTGGTTCCCCTCTCCCCAAGAGGGATGCCACAGATGGGATCCCTGAGCATTCTCATTCTCCCCAGAAGATGGCCTCGGCTCGGCTGGAGCCTGGCCCGAAGAGTAGTCGTGCCTTGTAAATGCTCCCTTTGCGTTCGGCAGCGAATAGGGAAATTCGGTATTACGGGACCTGCACGGGACTAGGGTTGCGATCTTCTCCACCCTATTCCATGAGTGCTATCTTCCGTGCCCCCGCCGAGAGCAGAACACACCCCAGAGCCCAGATTAGAATGGTCTGAAGGGCAATGACATATGCCAGGCCGCCAACGGGCTCTGGCAGCTTTCCTCCCGAGGTGAGGATCAATAGAGCTAGGAGGAAGAAGGAAACAGAGAGGAACACTGCCAGCATCACGTTTATCCAGAGGCTGACCGACCTCTCGGAGAAGGCTGGGCGCAGCAGGAAGAGTCCGAGAACCATGACGACGTAGCCCGAGGCCAGAACCGCCACTATGGGCGTGACCAGGAGGGCCTGGGACGTCCCCTGCACGACCTCCTCAGTGATGAAGGTGACGGCTGCAGCTATGGGAACTGTCACGATCATTCCCTTCAGCAACATCGAGGCTAGGTACCTTCTCAGCCCAGCCGGTGCCTTTCTGTAAAGGAAGATCTTCTCCTTTCCCTCGACCGTAGCCCCGCCCGTCGCCATGGTGGCGACGATGGGGAGTATGAAAAGCGTCATCATGATCTGTCCCGGCGCGTCCTGTGGCCCGGCTGGGCGACGTAGGAGAAAGACGTTCATCATGAACAGGATTCCCAGCATATAGGTCAGGGTTGATATGTTCTGGAGTCTTCTGATGTAGTCCTTGAAAACGGAGGAAAGGATTGTGCCGAAGGGATAGCCCCCGGACATCCTTACGAGGACGCGGAAGAACCAACCATCCTTCTTCACCCGCGAAACCCCAAAGCTCGTTTGTTCCATAGTGTACGCCCTGTCTGCGAGCTTCATGCCGACCCAAACAGCGGCAAGCGCAAACACCACTAGGTACCCGAGACGGGCTGCGACGATATGCAGGCACGATGAGAGGTCGCCCGGGTGGGTTGCCATCTCAACTATCATTCTGGAAGCCCACGAGCTTGGAAGGCATCCAAGAACGGTGACCACCGTTTTGCTAGTCTCAGGGTTCTCAAGGGCACGCATCAGTCCACCGCCCATCAGGGCGTAGATCAGACCGACAACTGGGAGGGCAAGGAGCATGGAGATCCCTGCCCCTATGTCCCTTCCGGCGGAAATCCTCTCAAGACGTGATCGGCACAACGCGGCGATGACCGATCCAATCCAGAAGGCGCAGAGGGATACTAGGACAAACGCCACCACGACGAATAGCACCTGGAGACCGCTCAGACCCAGCGGAGCCAGAGCAGCGGTGAACAACCCAGCAACGATTACCACAAAGACAGAGTACATGGACATGTCACCTAGGAACTGGCCAAACAGGAGCTGTCCCGGCCTTATCGGCGAGGCGAGGACCATCTCAAGTTCGCCGCTCCTGATGTCCCTCAAGGTCTCGGTTAGAGGTATTATCAGGAAGTATACGAAGACGGTGAACATTATCACCTGGACCATGGCCAAGGCTGCCTGGGATAGAAGGGCGGAGAGAATCTGCGGCGAGGCGAGCCCAATCATCGCCGGAGCTATGTATGCGACGTGGAGGGCAAGAACGCCGACCAGAAGGACTGGAAGGACCCTCCTGAACCTCCTCACCCTGCAGGTCTGGACGCGGTACTCATTTCTAGCAACCGCGAGCCACTTCGGCATGGACAACCGTCAACCCTCAGCATCTTCCGGCAAGCCAGACGCAGGAGGAGCCATAGGTAGCCTGAAGAATGTTCTCATCGGTTTGTTCTCCCGGCATCCTCCCCCACAACTCCAGTTACACCTCGGCGACTAAGGAGATAGGCTTTATCAGCAATGCTTTGACAGCGGTAGCAAGTTGGGAGATACAAAGCCAGTGATCGTCACCAGCGGCCTGTCCAAGTACTATGCTGCAGGAAGGGTGAGGGCCGTCGACAATCTCGATCTAGAGGTATACGAGGGGGAGATGTTTGGACTCCTAGGACCCAATGGAGCGGGGAAGACCACTACCATCCGGATGCTAAACTGCATCATCCGGCCGACCAGCGGCTCGGCAACCGTCCTAGGCCACGACATTCTGAAAGAGCCAGAGGAGGTCAAGAGGGTAACCGGCCTACTGGCTGAAACCCCAGGCCTCTACGAGAAGCTCAGCGCCCACGAGTTCCTCGAGTTCATGGGCGCTCTGTACGACGTCCCAGCGGATGTCCTTGGCGGGAGGATAGACGACCTTCTGGAACTCTTCGACCTTAAAGACAAGAGTGACCAGCTGCTTGAAGGCTACAGCAGGGGGATGAAGCAGAAGGTACTCATAGCAGCCGCCCTCATCCACGATCCCCCTATCCTCTTCCTCGACGAACCTACCTCCACCCTCGATCCCAGATCCTCCTCGATGGTGAGGGACCTGATAAGGCAGCTCTCCGAGGAGGCCGGCAAGACGATATTTCTCTCAAGCCACATTCTCCCCGTCGTCGAGGACCTGTGCGACAGGATAGGCATCATCAACGCGGGCAGGCTGGTGGCCGTCGGAACCGTTGAAGAGATACTGTCCCAGACGGGCAAGGACACCCTCGAGGAGGCCTTCATAGAGCTGACGGGCGGGGTGGAGGAGCGCGAGCTTCTCGCCTGGAGGGAGCAGAAAAGGTAGACCCTGCGCAGCGCTCCAGCTACTCATGCCTGTCTTTCTGGCCCTCCAGTACCGATTTGCTCCTAGAGGTCGTGAGTTCCAGCTCGCTCGGCTGGCCTTTCATCGCGGAGAGGACTATCTCCACGTCCTCCTCGACCTCCAACGGGCTACAGAATCCGATGGCGATCGGGTCCTCCTCCTTTATGCCTCGGACGACGAAGGGCAGACCTACCTGCGGGGTTATCCGGCCGGCGGCCAGCGGCTTGATCGCCACGATCGGCCTGCGGCTTCTCCTGAATACTTGGCTTACCCACTCGACCTCGACGTAGGAGAGGAAGCCGATGCTGTTGAAGGGGAGGACGTAGGTCTGGACGTCCATGCCGGACTTGTCCATTGTGACGATGGTCTCCGGCCTGTGGGTGCTAAGGCCCGGAACCATTCCGTACTCCCTTATCATCTTGGAGATCTTCCTATACCCGATCAGGTCGTTCCTGGCAGGCACGAGGTTGTTGTCCGTGTAGCTCTGATGGGGCATACATATAGCGACCTCGTTTTCGGCACACCACCTTATTCCCTCTTCTAGGCCCTTTATGGGCCCTCCGCCGGGGGTGCATATCCACTGCATGCTAACTCCCTTCCTTCGCAGCTCGGAGAGAATAGGGACCAGCCGAGGTTCCGGCGCGCTTATCAGAGCGTTTATCCCCAGGCTAAATGCCTTGCTAAGGACCTTTGCAATCCTCGAGTCGGTGAAGTATCGGCGCAGCCACATGTCCCTAGCCCGCGTGAAGTGAGAGTATCCGAAGAAGGGGTTGGTCCCGCAGATGATCTTCGACACTGGCACTCCATCTATCTCGGTGACGGGAAGGCCTGTCATAGCATGCGGGCACTCAGGCCCGCTGAAATAGCTTGTCCAGCAAAGCCGGCCTAGTCGCTTCTCCAGGAGAGCTTCGAGTACAGAAAAACTCCGACGAGGAAGATGACAACCGAGGCGAGGACGGTCCAGGCAACCTGGCCAGCGGTAATCGGGTTGTAACCCGCAAGGTCCTCCCTGCAGAGAATGTAAATGAGGGAGGAGTTTGCCGAAGAGACGGGATACACCCTGGCAAACGCCTTCAGGAAGTCTGGAAGAGCTGAATAGGGCGCGAAGATACCACCCAGGGCCGCTGTGACTACCGATATCCCTATCCCAGTCATGGTGGCGCCGTGAACCTCCTTTACGAGCGATCCAATTGTCACTCCTATTCCAACGGAGGTTAGAAAGGCGACCGACAGAAAGCCCAGGGCCGCGCCAGCCCTAGCGACGGTGAGGTTCAGCCTACCCCCGCAGGCGTAGCCAACGGCCAACACGGCTATCGAGGCCACGATGGAAAACCCCACTAGGCCGAGGATCCTCCCTGCAAGATCGTTGATAGGTCTCAGCGGCATTGACTTGAGCTTAGCCATCAAACCCCTCTCCCTGTCCTCAGCTATGCTGGCTGGAAGGTTGCCCATCCCAGCGATCATCAGGGCGAAAAGCAGCATCGATATTGTGAAGGCGCCCCTGGCGAGCGCCGCTATTTCCTCGGGGATAGCTGAGGCGAAGGAGACCGCACTTATGAAGACCCAGAGGCTCGGCCAAGCAATGGTCCAGAAGACTGTGGCCCGCTGCCTCAGGAACTCCTTGAGAACCCTGACCCCTGTGGAAGAGACCTGACCCATATTCTAGCCCTCCGACACAGCCCTCCCGGTAAGCTCGAAAAACACGTCCTCGAGGGAGGGCCTCTTAGCACGAACCTCCAAGACCTTGCATCCCGCATCGTCGAGCTCCCTGTTGACCTTTGGAATCAACACCTCAACGTCGTCCGAAAGGATCTTGTATCCATTATCCGTCTCGACCGCCCCTTCCCCGACGAGCCTCCGCAAGGCCTCCAACCCCCTCTGAGTCTTCGCTGCGACCTCGACCTCTAGGACGCTCGAAGTTCCGCTGTTGGCCTTTAGATCCTGCGGAGTCCCCTCGGCCACGACCCTTCCGCTATCGATCATTCCAACACGGTCCGCCAGCTCCGCATCCGACCCCATGTGGGTGACCATGACGATTGTCACGTTCTCGGCTTTCACGTCCTGGATGAGTCCTAGGAAGCTCCTCCTGGCAGAGGGGTCGAGCCCCGTGGTAGGCTCGTCTAGGAGCATCACCCTTATCCCGGGAAACAGGGCGGTCGCGACCTCAAGCCTCTTCCTCATGCCACCAGAGTACTGAGACACCCTTCTGTCAGCATCTTCCAGTAGCCCTGTCTTCTCGAGAGCCGAGTCAACTATCCTCCTAGCCTCGGCACCACCATAGCCCAAGATCCCGGCGAAGTAGCGGAGGTTTTCCCTTCCCGTTAGATGGGTGGATGTGAAGTTCTCCTGGGGTATGTACCCTATCGTCTCCTTGGAGGATTCAGGTGGCCTTCCATACAGCTCGGCCCTCCCGGATGTAGGCCTTCTCACCGAGGCTAGAATCGAGAGAAGCGTTGATTTTCCAGATCCATTTGGACCCATGAGGCAGTAGAACTCGCCTTCGGCAATCCTCAGGTCTACATCACTCAGGACTTCTTTGTCCCCGTAGCTCTTGCAAAGATCATAGGTGGACACAGCAAGGACTATTTCGATCCCCCTCTCTCAGCTTTCGCTCAGGGGGAAGCAGATCCTCTAAAAATATCTTGCGGAATAGGCGGCTAGCAGAGCGGTCAGGGCCGTCAAATCTCCTGTCTCTCCAGCAGAAGGAACGAGGCTGCCACGAGGACGGCTGACGTAACGGCGACGGAAAGGACTCCAGTCCAGGCACCATCGACCGGGCCGGAGAGGGACTCCAGCGCCATCTTGTACAATCCATGCGGGGCCGTGCTGCGAAGCGCGCGGCTGAGGGAAGGCAGAATGCCCAAGCCGAAGAACGCGACCAGGGATGCGAAACCGGCTATGACCTGGCTTCTGAACAGAGTGCTGAAGAGGAGTACGAGGGAAACTAGGAAGATTAGGAAGACGGCCATCAGCACCATGGACTCGGCGACCCTTAGGAACGATAAAGTCCCGATCAGAAGCTGGGCATAGTAAGCGCAGATGGCGGCGCCCAGGCTGAAGGACGAGACGGCGAGGACCGAAT
>CAYWSC010000037.1:0-11019 GCA_964460695.1 Hadarchaeota archaeon (SeqCode) | reverse complement strand
TAGAGTATGGTGGACAAAGGAGGAGGTTTCGCGGGCAATCAGGCTGTATTTGCCCAAGAGTTACGAGGAGCTTGTCTCAAGGAAGATGCTGGCCCTCCTCAGCGACGTCTACGCGGAGAACCTCCCGAACAAGTACATCCAGTGGTTCTCTACAGCCGTAGAGCAGGACGGGATGTCGCTCATGATGATCGGCGGCATATGCACCTTCGGCGGCAACCCCGCCCATCCGTCCATGTGGGGCTCGACCTCTGTGGGGGCCGTGCTGCCAGTGGAGCCGATTCTTGGGGCCAATGGCCCTGGGCCGTGGAGGCCCGTTGTAACATCACCCGACGACCCCCTAATGCGTGCCTTCGACTGGTCAAGATGCCCGCCCTTCTACGGCTACAACGTCGTCGAGCTCAAACAGGGGGCCAGACTGCTTGCAAAGACAAGCAATACGGGCGACCCGTTCATAGCGTTCTGGGATCTCGGCGCTGGACGCGCCTTCGCCTTCTGCACGGACTGGACGCCTGCGTGGGGAGCAGATTTCCAGAGATGGGACTACTACATAGACTTCACCGTCTATTCAATCTACCACGCCCTTGGAAGGTCTATTCCGAGCGATCTGCAGCTCGTGCATGCGATAAGATCAAGGATGCTCTCATCCAGGGCACGGAGGGACATGCTCTTCTCCCTCTTCAACATGGTTGAGGCACTGGGCGGAAAGGTCGTCCAGCTCGAGAGAAGGATGGAGGGCGTCGAACGGCTGCGCAGTGAGGTTGACCTACAGTACCTAGACCAAGACTACGAGGCGTGCATGAATACCCTGACAAGGGTCGAGGCAGAGCTCAGAGAGATAGAGCTGGAGGCGATTAGGGAGAAGGCGAGAGCCCTTTTCTGGATATGGGCTGTCGAGTGGATCGTTGTGACCGCTACTCTCATGCTTGCTGGGACGCTGCTCTGGTCACTCATGATCCGAAGGAGGCTCTACCGAGAGGTTGGCGTTACTAGATCGAGATGAGAGATCAGTGGCTCACGCTGTTCAAGATAGATTTGCACGCTCCCCATGGCGACGAAGTATCCAAACGATGTTCTCGGCGATCAGCTCGGGCATTATGGGAGCGCCCCCATACGTTCCCCAGACAGGATCAAAGGTGTCGCAGAAGCAGGTGTCCCACTGCCCTGCCTCCACCTTCTCTCTCGGGAGCTCGTACCTGTACATCCACGAGGCATCCTCATGATCGATCATCCAACGAAGCGCGGCCGTGGTGATGCCCCTGTGAAACCTCTCCCAATCCACCTCCGGGTCTAACTTGGCCCAGTCGATCCCGAGGGCATGCGACTTGGAGAAGACTGTGAGAACCTCCCACTGCACATGCTTGGAAGTCCAGTCGCTAAGAAACCACGATGTTGAGCAGAAACACGCCTTGGTGTTGTAGACCATCTCCATGTCTCCGGGCTGCCACAGATGGGTAAACGGGATTAGGCACCTAATCCAGTAGCGTGCCTTTTCGATGTACCTCGGATCCTGGAAGATCCTGTAGCCGAGGGCGTAAGCTATGGCTGCGTGGCCGGAGGCCAACAGGTTGGGGCTGTGAAGAGGGGTTTCCCACCAGTCCCCGCCTTCAGGCCTCTCCAGGTCGATGCAAAAATCGAGTGCCCTCCTCGCCCCTTCGAGAAACGATTTCTCCCCGAGCTTCTCTCCTGCAACGAGCAGGAATATGGCGGTAGTAGCGCAGAGATCCAAAGCAGTGTCCCTGGCGCCTGCGAGGGGCCTCCACAACGCGGCTCTCTCCAAGAGAGGAGCCTTGTGCCTTCCATCTGGGTCGAAGGGGAACGATCCATCGGGGCTTTGAAGCTGCAAGAGCCGCTGCCCAACTTTAAGCAGGGAGTCCTCATCTAGGCCAAGCGGCCAGATCCATGCTGTATCCACATCCACCTTCCGTGGCTCAGCAACCCTGCACCATTCAGCCTTCTCGGAAAGCCCCTTGACAGTTTCCTCGTCTTCTCCGTGGCGCAGATAGTACTCAAAGAAGCGGGGAATCCCCGTTGAGGCCTTCCCAGCAACTCCCCAGCCCCTCCCCTCAGTCCATAGGTTGGTGTTGTACGCCTTTGCGATCTTCTCCAGCGCCTCCTTCCATTGGTATCTCGGCCTGCCTGGGTCAGGCAACCCATTCCTCTTGATCCAATCGAGGATGACGTCGAGAGACGTTCCCTGGATCACAGAGATCGCCGCGTCGACGACAAGCTTAAGGCCCGGCGGGATCGTCACTGCCGGGTCGGCTGCAAGGCTGTTCTCCTTCAGGCCCCACCTGGCACTGGGGATCATAAGTCCGATCAGGTGGTTATTCCTGCGGTCTATGAAGTTGGGTGATGCAAAGACGGGCTGGGGACAGCGAATCCGCGTGACGTGTGAAAGTGCAGACTGTTCGGGGTTCCAGGAGAGACCCAGGCCGACTCCTCCCTCGCTGATAGCCATGATGGGAATTGACACCTTATACGGATGGGGCGTGACCCTAAGAGCCTCTGGGTGCTCGAACCAGTCCGTTCCGCTTGACCACTCCTCTCCGACGAGCCACTCAATCCCGGGGAAGATTGCGTCTCTCCGCCTCGTACCGAAGCTGTCGGCTCCGACCTTCAGCCACGGACCTCTAAGGTAACGTAGGAAAACTTCGCCCTTTGAGACAATCTCCATGTGGTACTGCAGGCGCGGCTCGTCTTTCGACAGCTCGATGCGAACCTTTCCAGTGATGGGGGGATCGTCTTGGCCATGTGGGGCAGCATTAGCCTTTACGTCGAAGGAAAGAGCCATGCCCGAATCGGTCGCCAGCTTCTGGTAGCCCTCCGCCTCGAACCTCATGGGACGGGGGTATCCCTCGATTTGCAGCTCGCCGAGGTGCTCTAGGACTGCGAAGAACCTCTTCTCCCCATCGCTCATCGCAACCAAAAGCTCGCCCCAGCCCCAGCCCGTCACTCTCCTGTGCAGCTCTAACGTTACCTTCGAATTCTCAAGCGCCACGCTTTCTCCACCGTAGGCTGCGTCGCGGTACCTCGGCATTCACATCACCCAGATCTGTGGCCCTGTCCCCGCTAAAAATGGTGTCGCTTGGCTGCCGCGGGGATAGGGGTCTGTCTATTCCTCACAGGGTCGGCTGGATAGAATCGTGTTTTACCTCTCACCCTCCCTATTTCCTATGTAGAGGTGAACCGAGAGTGGATCAAACGAGTCGCAGAACTGCCCCTTCGACAGCTCGAGTCTTCTGTCCTCCCAGAGCACTGAGACCTCCCCTCCTCGAAGCGGCCCCACGTCGAAGCCAGCCGTGGCGGGTCTAGTTGTGGGGTTGGCAGCTATAACCAGCACACGGCCATCCTTCTCAATGAGGCACCAGTCAACCCGACCGTGATCTCTCGATATCCTGGGAGGAACCCGAGGCGTGGCGAGGATATCTGAAAGCTCATTGAGTTCTTTGACTATCCTGAGAATCTCGTTCCAAAGCTCGGGCGACGCGTCGTGGGCTGTGAGCAGGTGCTCTCTATGGGGGTAGGTGTAGCCGAACCACGAGACCCCTCTAGCTCCGTGGATTATGGAGAGGTAGGTCATGACCCGCTCTTCCTCGGGAGTGGGGAACCTCACGTCTCTCCAGGTCCACGCCTCAAGCACGTACCAGAGCGGCTGGCTTCTCGGAATGACGCCAGCTATGTCGTCCAAGCACCTGGCCGTCGTCGCGAGCGACATCTGCTTCCATACCGGGTACCAACAGGGAGACGCTATGTCAGCAAGAGCCTGGTATGGAAGCCCCCTGTATGGATATCCGTCGCAGATAAGCGTAGGGTGAAGGGGATCGACGGTTTTGACGATCTCACACGCCCTTCGTACGAGTTCGACGGGCACGTTCCTCAACGATGGCTCGTCTACTACGTACCAAGCTAGAAGCGAAGGATGGGAACACAGCTCCTCGACCCTGTCTCTCGCTGCGAGAATGCTCTCAAAGTCCTCGACGTTCTCCCCCGGTCCAAACGGGATGAACATAACTCCGCTTTGCAGGCAGGCGTCGCGAAACTCCTCGTCCCCTGCCGAGAACATGACGTTAAATCCAAGCCTGGCGAGCGACCTGACCTGTTGACCAGTGCTGACCAAGTAGATGCCGATGGGAAAGAATGGCCTCCCGTCGACAGCGATGACGCCACGACTGTCTATACAGACCCTGCGCGGGGCAGCCGTCCCCCTCTTGCGGCGGAGGAGCCCTCTGCTAGTGGCCCTTTTGTGTATCTGCTCTGCCATGGTGATAGCCCTTCCAAGGAGGCCGTGCTCCAGGTCGTCTCGGGCGTATGACAGACATCTCTCCAAGAGACGGTACGTGGCCTGGTCGCCATTCTCTTTGGCCAAGGTGTCTGCAGCGCGGATCTCCCATTCAACCGATGTCAAGGCATCTTGTACCTCTCTAGCGTCCAGCAGCCTGAGCTGCAAGTAGGCCTCGGCGATTGTTTCTCCGCCCCTTCTCAACTCGGCACCGACGGTCAACTCCCGCAAACCAGGCTGCGATGCTTCACCGAGGCCGACTTCGACCAGCACACTGCCTGACGGAGGCTTGAGATGGGTCGAGTACTGTGAAGCTTCGCCCACACTCACCTCAAGCTGTCCCCCAACTGGCCTATCCGGGTCACGTGATTCTGCGTAGAGCCTGAGGGGCGAGGCCAGCTGGAGACTTGTGTACTCCTTCTCGCATTCCCAATGGAGGGTCGACCCGTGTGCCTGGATGTTCTTGGGGACATGGCGTACATGGCGTATCAACAAGCGCCTCGATTCGCCGCGGCCCACCGTTCTCTTGCCTAGTCGCCTCGTCTGCCGGCGAGGCGGGATCGAGCCGACGGGGGCTAGGCCCGGGTTCAGCGTCTCCATCCTCCTCCCCATTGGCCAAAGTGGAGGAGTCCGCGAGGGGGTTGAGAGGCAGACGACCTTTCCATAGGAGGTGGCATAGACAACCTCTATCAGTCCGTCCCCATCGACATCGGCCAGCAAGGGAGATGCGGCTATCTCTTCGTCCACAAGATCGATGCTCCATATCTCCCTACCGTTGCGGTCGACGGCATAGAGGAATCCCGTCTGGGTGCCGAATACGATGTCTGGCTCCCCGTTTCCAGTCACATCACCGACTATGGGAGGGACCGAGACGGTCATCTCTCCACGGTCGGGACGGAACTCCCACTGGATGCTTCCATCTGGAAGTAGGCATGCAAGGCCGAAGGGATCGCCGACGAGAACCTCGTATCTCCCATCGCCGTTCAGATCCGAGACTGTTAGGCCGTTGCGGATCCTTCCCTTCAACTCGGTTGACCACAGCTTCTTTCCGGTTTCGGCATCGAAGCAGTAGGCATGCCCGTCCCAAGACCCGCACACGACCTCGAACCTGCCGTCTCCATCGAGATCGGCCAGGATGGGGCTTGTCGTTATCCCGTCTCCAACTTTCCTCGTCTCGGCCCGCCACCTCAACGACCCGTCACATCGAAGGCTGTAGAGATAGGAGTCCTTACAGCCGAAGAATATCTCGGCTCTTCCATCCCCATCCACGTCTCCAGCTGCAGGCGTTCCGTGGACAGGTCCAGGGACAGCCCTATACCACAAAACCTCTCCGGAAGCGGTGAGAGCGAAGAGCCTACCCGCGTCGCCAGCGTACAGAATGGCCTGGGACCCAGGAGGACCAATGACGACCGGGCCGGAGTGAATCGAGTTGACCGGGAGGTCTTCCTCCCATCTAACCCTGCCATGATCATCTACGGCGAAGATCTTGGTGTACCTTGTTCCCACAACGACCAGCTTCTCGGACAGATCGCTTCGAGGTTGGCACACCGACACAGAGCCTGCAAACCTCTGGAGAGGCGGGCTGAAGACCCATCTCACCGACCCCTCCGGCTCGAGACAGTAAAGCTTTCCATCGTCACTGGTAGATACGAGGATCCCCCAGTGCCCCTGCCCTGAGAGATCGGACCAGTTCAGATCCCCCATGACTCTAAAAGGAGAAAGCTGAACCTCCCATTTCTTGCTCGGCACTCGACCCATAGGCCATGTTGGCAGGCCGATGTGGTCTTATGTGTTCCTGCTGGATCCGTCACGGCTGGAGCAAGAAGCATGCTCCCCATGGCTCGATCTCGGGGATGACTAGTCGCCGGTAGAGGAAGCTGTCCGGGTGTGTATCTAACTCGAGCTGTTGCCGGTCTCCATTCATTGTGACCAGAGTGACGGCGGGAGATGGGCTGCGGACGCTCACCTCGACTTTCTCGGCTCTGTCGAGGGACGCATTCACCAAGACATACGAACAGCAGTCGTCTCTTCGTCCCCTGGCCCACGCAACTATCTTTGCGAAGCTGTCGACCACTATGGGTAGACGATTCCCGCTCAGCCACAGGAAGAGGGATTTGAGCTGATATGTCTTCGAATCGCTGTGGATGAGGAACCATGGATAGTACCCTGAGACGGCTACCCTTCCGCCGAGGCGGTTCTCGTATATTGACAGGCATGGACCGAGATCGTCTCCACGGTAGTTCGTCAACCTCGAAACGGCCGATACCCCGTCCTCGACGGCATTCAGGGTGTATGCGGTCTCGGGCCAGAAGGACTGTCTGCAGTCTCTCTTCCGCGAGGCATGCTTCCCATTGAGCTCGTGGTTTGTGAACACCTCGATTGCATCCTCTGAATACTCAGCTGCAACCTCCACGCCGACAAGGTCGGAGAACCCTCGTTCACAGATCGCCCTGCAGGCATGGGCATCCATGTATACCCCCTTTCGGAGGATCTTCTCAAGATATTCGTCGGACAGGCTGTCGGGAATGCCGCCCGACAGGGTGATAACCGATGCCGACTCTGCATCATAGCACATGGGCAGCCCTATCTCCCCGAGGACGTACTGCCGCCTGAGAAGGGAGAGGACGTTCGGCGGGCCGAACCAATTCTCCGAGGTCCCATTGGCCAGGAAGAGGTCTTTATTCCAGGCTGGGAATATGCCCCTCGGCGGCTGCCGGCCCAGCTCTCCAAGCGCAAGAAAAACTGGCCTAGCAGTATGTATCGCTTCGAGAAGCGGTTTGTACTGGTCAAGGGGCTCGGTGTGTTGGGTCAGAATGTTGAAGGCAATGCCTGTTGCCCCGGCCGCTAGGTGGGCCACAGACTCGACCACCACCGTATGGATGCTTTTCTTGAGCATGTGATATGGGAAGTTTTCAAGCTCCGACTGGATCGTCTCCACCCATACCGGGAGAGACGCGACCTGCCTGCCCACGTCGTGGGCCTTCTCCACCAGCCCCATCGGCACATCGTCCCAGTAGAACCCGCCTCCTGGCCTCCATCTAGCTGGGGAATCGCCCGAGATCGCCTCGGCCCAGCGGGAAAAGTCGTAGCCCTCGTAGAACCTGTCGCCTGTCATGAATCCGATCTCTATGCCAGGGTCAACGGTGTCGACGGCCCGGCGTATGAGCGATAGGAGCTCATGGATGACTCTCCTGTTGTGTTCCAGCCACCTCCTCCTGAGGGAGAAATCCTTGGAAAGCGCTCGAACCAGTTGTTGTCTTGTGAAGGACCGGCCGACCTCCTCTGAGAAGCGAGAAACACACCGGTCGCAAAAGCACGTGTAGTGCGCAGCGCCGTGCCCCGCGAGCCGAACGTCGTCGTCGATCCAGATGAAGTCGGGTCTAGACAAAGCTGCGTGGATGTAGAGCTCTCTAACGTATCCTCTGAAGCGCTCATCAAGTGGGCAGTAGGTTCCACGACAGGTCTGGCCAGATTCGTCCACCACCCTCTGCCAGTCCTGGTCAAGCGATTCTTCTAGGTTCTCTTCGTGATGCCCCATAGTTGCCAAGACGTTCACGCCAGCCCTCACATCGAGTTCTCTTCGAACCCTCTGCATTACGCCTCTCAGCCTTGACAGCCTCGTCTTGGCCTCCGATATCGGTAGCGGTGCGTGGGTCGAGGCTGTGAAGAACGCCAGTTCGTCGAAGACGCCGCCCGATCTGGACAGGAATTGAACCAAGCTCTCGAACTGGGCATCGTCCAACCAGTGAGCCGATCCGACTCTCAGCATGAGGGCCATGCGAATCCCTTCATGATTTCTGCCGATACGTGACGAGGGAGGAGCCAGGCTGGGTGTCTATCCGTACCTTCAGACCAGCGAGGAGATCGCTGCCCTGGGCCGTCTGCCCTGCCCCGAGATCCTCGTAGACCACCTCGTAGGCTTTCTCCGGGTCGAGCCCTCTCAGCCTGAGGACCATTTCTCGGACCTCGCTTTCTGGCCTCCTGAAGGCAAGAACCATCCCCTCGCCCAGGTCCTCCCTGTGGAACTGATACGCCATCCAGACGTCGTCTTTCGTCGAATAGGGAGTTAGCGGGTAGAAGTCTCCGTGGAAGAGGGGCCTCAGCCTTTTGTACTCCGAGACCAAGCGGCGTGCTGTCTCGGCTGGGAAGTCTGGATCCTTAGGGTTCCATCCCAAGACAATAGCGGCGTTCATCGAGCTCCTGAAGGAGTAGATATCCGGCTGGCCGCTTGCTGTTCCGCTGATAGGTAGGAAGAGGCTCAGCCCGTATGTGTGGCACTGGTAGCCGTTTGGCTCGTAGTACTGGTAATCCGTCCGCCACAGCGGTATGCTCCGAGAGATCGTTTCGAGGTCGATTCTGCGTCCCCCACTTGCACAGTTGTCGATGATTAGATCCGGATGCCTCTCCAGAAGTTCGTCCCAGAAAGCATAGAGCCCCTCGACATGTCTGATCTCAGTGATCCCAATCCTGTCAGGCTCGTCTCTTGAGCGCCAGTAGGGCATCGGATCCATGTTGAAGTCCTGCCGGTAGATCGCTATGCCCTCTCTTTCAATCATTTCCGATACGTAGTCGGTCAGCCACTTCCTAGCCTCAGGGTTGCCCAAGTCTAGCAGGCGGTTCGGGCTGTCAGGAAGGGCGATGATCCAGTCCGGGTGTTCCCTGTCAAGCCTAGTTCCTTGGTAAACCCTCTCGGGCTCAAACCAGAGTATCAATCCCATTCCCAGTTCGGACAGCGCATCGGATAGAGGCCCAAGACCCCTTGGAAACCCGTCCTTCCTTATAGACCAGTTGCCGACGCCGTTGGGCCATCGGCCGTCGAACCAGCCTGCATCTATCCACCAATACTCCGTGTCAATGCCTGCGGCCTTATAGCTTCTGGCTAGATCGAGCTGGTTCTCCTCAGTGGCGAGGTTCGCCTCGTCAAACATCTTGGAGCCGCCATTGCAGGCCAACGGCCCGAGAATCGGTTCTCCATCCCTCTGAGGCGTGTGGTGCGCCAGAATGAAGGAGCGAAGGAGGTTGTTTCCTCTGATCCAGTCCCCTCCATGCCAGAAGAGGAGCAGGATCTTTGGGGTGCGTATAGTCTCTCCTGGACGGAGTCTGAGACGAATAGTATGCATACCCGCCCCAATCGTCACGGACTCGCCGTGTCGACGTACCATAGCCCTCCACATGCCTGACCATCCGATGCCTACAACGACTCCATGGCCGCCCAGGTCGAGGTTGAAGAATGGAAAGGCCGTTGTATCGGAGGATCTCCCTCCTGTTGGAGCAAGTTCGAACTTTGATCCAGGTTCGATGATCTGGTGTCTAGGTGCAAAGTCGCTTCTGGAGGCCGAGCTTCCCAAGGCCCAGTGTAACACCGGTCGCTTTCCTTGGAACTCAACCTGAAGCGCGTTGAGGTTCTCTATGAGCGGGGAGTCGGCGCCTTGCTTGTTTGACAAGGCGAGCACCCACTCCACCGCCGGGAAGCCGCGGAATGTCCTGAACGAAAGTTGGACGTCTATTCCCTCGCGGCAAGTATACTTTATCACGCCTTCGCCGACGCGACCAGTGGTCGGGCTGCTCTCAACGCGGAAGAGTTCAGCATGTCTTCCTTCGAGCGTGAAAGAAAAGGGACATCCATCGGCTAGGGTGTCCGCAAACCAGGTTTGAAGAGCAGAAATCTCGCCTCTGGTTGCACGTGCCATGGAAGGCCACCCGGCAAGGGAAACATAAAGGTTGCGATCCTAGAATGGTTAACCCGACGGGGCGCCACCACTTCACAACTCGCCTGAAGCATACATTTGAAAGTGAAGAGCGCCCCACCAATTCGCAAGGAGGATGCTGCGATAAGACCTTCAATCCTCGAGGAACGAAAAGAGCTCTTCAAGGACCTGAAGTTCGGCATGTTTGTTCACTGGAGCTTGTTTTCGCTTCCAGGGGGGCATCGAAACTGGGCCACTCCCCCCGAGGCGATACATCGGTTCAGGGCGGAGAAGTTCGATCCAGACTCCTTGGTCGAGCTGGCCCAGCGGTCGGGCGCTAGGTACATGACCTTCACGACGAAGCACCATGACGGATTCTGTCTGTTTTCAACAGAGCTCACGGATTTCAACTCCACCAAGTCGCCCAGCGGGGAGGATTTCGTCGCCCTGCTAGCAGACTCATGCCGAGCAAAAGGCATGAACCTCTTTCTATACTACTCCCTAGCCGACCTTCATCACCCGGGATTTGTCAAGAGGGGGGAGGACTGGAGGAGCTACGTAGACTACTACCAGGGCCAGATAAGGGAGCTGTGCAGCAACTACGGGGAGGTTGCAGGCTTCTGGCTGGATCCAGGCCCCTGGCATGGACGCGACTACAACTATGCCGTCAGTGAGACCTACGACCTGATCCATGACCTCCAGCCACATGCCCTCGTAATGGGGAGAGACTTCTTCGAGTTCGAGAAGAAGGTACCAGAGCTGCCTGGACAGATGTCTATGACAGACGACTTCGGCGAGGCAAAACCCTTCCCAGTCGGGCCTCCCTCGCCCTCGAACCCTCCCTTCGAGGTTTGCGAGACAGTCAACGACTCGTGGAACTACAACCCCTCCGATCTGAACTTCAAAAGCCCCGAAACGCTGATACGCAAGCTGGTACGGATCGTCGGGGCTGGTGGAAACCTGCTTCTCAACCTCGCGCCTGATGGATCCGGCGCCGTTCCAGCGGAACAGGAGGCGCTTTTTCATCGCATCGGAGATTGGCTTAAACACAAC
>CAYWSC010000036.1:0-11193 GCA_964460695.1 Hadarchaeota archaeon (SeqCode) | reverse complement strand
GGCCGGCCGGCGTCTATGAGAGGGAACCCTTCGCCGTCGGGACTAGGCGCATACTGGAGGCGATAGCGGAGTCCGACGCCTTCTCCCTCATGGGAGGCGGACACACGATCACCGCGATGGAGAAGCTTGGATTCTCAGCCGACCAGTTCTCCTACGTCAGCATCGCAGGAGGGGCTCTGATAAGCTACCTCGGCGGGGAGAAGATGCCCGCCGTGGACGCAATGAGGATCTAGGCGGACGGACGGCAGCGTCCCTGAATACCTAGGCTCACAGTACTCCGAGCAAGGGTCAGTCCCTTCTGAACCAATCTTTTTATTTCCCAAGTTCCCTATCGGCTAGATACGCGAAGTCACCAAAGAGGATCTGCCTTGTCTAGCAGGATAGTATACGTGGAATCGGCCGGGCATCTCACCCCGTTCTCCAAGGGAATCCTAGCCCAGTCCCTCACCGCGGCGGGGATAGACGAGATGTCCGCCCACGAGATCGCGCGAAGCATAGAGGCGGACCTGTTGAGGGAGGGCCGGACCAAGGTCAGACGAACAGAGATCAGAGAGAGGGCCCGCAGCTACCTCGAGCGCCTGATAGGAAAGGAGGGCGCCGAGATGTACCTGACGTGGAGGCAGGTCCAGCATGGCAGAGAACCAATGGTGATCCTCCTCAGTGGGGCCACAGGCGTGGGGAAATCCACCGTCGCCGCTCAGCTGGCCCACAGACTCGGGATCATGCACGTGATAGGGACCGATGCCATCAGGGAGGTTATGCGGAAGATAATCTCGAAGGAACTAATGCCAACTCTCCACCTCTCATCCTACACCTCCTGGAAGGGGGTCAAGATCCCGGGGGCCTCGGTCGAAGAGAGGACTATCGCCGGATTTGAAGAGCACGCGAAGTACGTTCTGGTAGGCGTTGAGGCGGTCATAGAGAGGGCCCTGAGGGAGGGCGTGAGCCTCATAATCGAGGGCGTCCACATAGTCCCAGGATTTCTCAAGAGGGACATAATCTCAAAGTCCAACGTCGTGCTAGTGGTCATCACGGCCAAGAACGAGGAGGAACACCTCAGCCGGATGTACGCTAGGTCAGAATCCGTGGTGACCAAGAGGCCGGTGGAGAGCTACCTGAGGGAGTTCCAGAAGATAAGGGCGATCCAGAACTATCTTGTGAAGAGGGCGGAGCAGCAGGGAACCCTGATCATCGAGAACCACACCGTCGAGCAGACGGTCGACGACGTGTTCGACGAAGTTATGAAGAGAGCCAGGCAGATAGTCTTCGGAAAACGGGAGTCCAGTCCTGAGGGCCTCTAGGCTGGCGCCGAGACGGCCTCTGCTTCGGCCTGAGCAACCTGGGCCGTCCGCCTCGCCTCCTTCTCCCTCTCCCGGCGCTCCAGCTCTTCGATCTCGCGGAGCTTCGCCTCGTCAACCTGGACGTACTCTATCCCGAGGCTGCACGGCATGGGGAGCTTCATCTTCGCCCTTCTCAGGGCCTCCCTTGCAACTTCCTCCTGCCCCTCGGGGACCCATGCCGTCGCTATTGCCTGCCCGGCCCTGACCCGTGCCGCGAATCCAACCGGCCGTCCGAAGGCGCCCCTCATCCCCGTCTGGTACCTGTCGGCGCCAGCACCGGTCGCCATGGCATTCTCACGGAGGACATGGTGGGGGTACACCCTTATCTTGAGGTGGTAGCCGTTCTTCCCCAGCCTCTTCATCAGGTATCTGTTGGCCATGACGCGGGCGGCTTCGAGGGCGTTGTGCCGTATCTGCCCCGGCTCGTCGGAGTAGAGCGTTACCACTACCGGGAACTTCTCTATGTGGGCGCCCATGTCGAAGATCACTATCTTCGACCCTGGAACGCCCCGTATGTACTTCAGCTGGGTGTACGGCCTCGCGTCGAGCCTTCGATAACACCTGAAAGGTCTGAGGGGCATGAAAACCAACTCGGTAGCTCGCAGAGCCCCGGCCCTGTCGAGACCTATCGTCCGATGGGCTTGTTATAAATATTTTCGACGCGGCGACCACAGGCCCGCCCCGTAGAAAAAGGATGGCCCACCCCAAGCCAAGTTGTAGCCCCCCAAACCGCGGCCGCGAGCCAACGTCACCTGCCGAGATTGCCACCAGGAACAACACAACACCCATTCTCACAAGCTTTAAGAATACTCTAGAGACCGATCAGGGCTTCATGAAGGATTCGAAGCCGCTTAACCCTGCCATATTCGTTGCACTGATGGGCACTTCCGCCCTCGCCATATCGACAGAGCTGATCTTCGACAACGTCGCCTCCCACGCATTTGCGACGCTTCTGGAGCTCTCCGTAATCTCCATATTCGTCTACTTCTTCGGCCTGTTCCTCTTCCAGCTCCTAACTCGCCACAGCGGGTTGATCGAGGAGCTCAGACACCCGCTTAAGTCGAACATGTACCCCGGCATCCCCATCGCTGCGGCTCTGATAACAATCATGCTTGCCAAGATAGGGCTGCCCTACCTCCACCAGGGAGACCCGATTCTCGCCTCCGTGTTCTGGGCCATATCGCTCTTCTTCGCAGTGGTCTTCGTCGTCGTCATACCAATCAACATAAAGTTTCGCTCCAGGCTTGACCACGTCGTCGGCACCTGGTTCATCCCGCCGGTCGGCCTATTCGTCCTAGCCTCGGCAGGCGCCGTTCTGGGGATTCGACTCCCAAGCCTGGCCTACACCATATCGTTCATCAACCTAGTCCTGTTGGGACCGGCATTTGTCCTCTACTTCCTCACCCTTTCGATGCTCTACTTCAGAACGGTCTTCCACAAGATGCCGGACCACCAGCTGACCCCCACGTTCAACATAGTCTTGGCCCCTGTTGGTGTCTCGATAATGGCTGTGCTCCTAACGTCAAAGCTTATGCAGTCGGCCGACTTCTTCGGACTCGCCGGAACTTTCGCAGGCATAGCCAAGCTCTACTCCATAGTGATGTTTGGGTATGGCCTTTGGGTCCTCCTAGGTCTCTCGGCACTCTACCGCCGGATGGTGAAGGAGAGGGGATCGATACCTTTCTCGGAGATATGGTGGGCCTTCGTCTTCCCCCTTGGAGCCTTCGTCCTGGCGTCCTTCAACCTATACCTCGCCTTCCCAGTTTTGTTCATCAGAGCAGTATACCTCTCGCTGTACTTCCTAGTTCTGGCTCTATGGGCCTTCGTAACTTACTCGCAGGCCAAGGCCCTCCTCAGAAAGCACGGGCCTGCAGAGGCAGCTCAGGCTCCGCCGGCGCCAGGGTGACCAACCAACCTAGAATGGGCCGTGACCGTCCTCAGCCATGGGGACAAGACCCCTTCTAGGAGAGATCCCTCTGAGAGAATATCCTAAGGCTAGGTGGCTTCTTGGCTACGTTCCCTATCTTCGCACCGACAAGGTACTTGATCCCGGCCTCTGAAGCGACGTCAACGAGCCGCTGCGTAACTATCCCGTCCAGCACTATGGCCGTCACGCCCTCTGATCCCTTGAGGGTGTCTATAAGGTTCGAAACATCCACCTCGGTCATGACCTCAAGGTCGCTGTTCAGGATCAAGGCCTTCCTCGAGCCCTGAATCGACTTGAACAGCTCCCTGAATCTCTGGGCCTCGGGACTCTCCTCCATCCTCTTCCTGTCCCTCTGGGAGAAGTACTGGTCCACGGGTATCCTGTTCTTCAGAGCGGTGATGATCTCCTTCCGGCTCATGTCCTCGACGCTCTTCCCTGGGGGACCCTGCGCCACGTAGTCGATGTCGGCGACCTGGAACAGCTCTCTCAAGATCAGCTCGCCTCCACGGTCCCCGTCCACGAACGCTATGGTCGTCTTCTTCTTGGAAAGGTCAGCTATGGTCTTCGGTACGTTGGTCCCCTCTACGGCTATGCAGTTCTTGACCCCACTCTTCAGAAGGTTGAGGACGTCTGCCCTTCCCTCAACTATGATGATCGAGTCCGAGTCGTCGATGTTAGGCCCAGCGGGGAGCTGCTCCGGCCCGTACTTGACGATCTCCCCGCTCTTGTAGGACTGCTTTATCTCGTTGCTGATCTCCGAGGTGTCGATCGTAACCTCCTCGAAGAGGTTGTTGAGTATCTGTTTTGCCCTCTCCACCAGCACCCTTCTCTTGGCCGCCCTGACGTCCTCTATGCGGAGGACGTTGATGCGGGCCTCGCAGGGACCGACCCTGTCAACTGTTTCAAGGGCCGCCGCCAGAATCGCGGTGTCTATCTTGTCCAGGCTGCTGGGAAGCCTAATTATGCCGGTCGATTTTCCTCCCCTTGAGGTTATCTCGGCCTCTATCCTTCCTATCCTACCTGTCTTCAGGAGTTCCCTGAGGTCGAGTTCGTCGCCGAGGAGGCCCTCCGTCTGGCCGAAGATTGCACCGATCACGTCGGGCTTCTCTACTATCCCGTCGGCCTCGATCTGGGCATATATCTCATACTTTGTCGTGGTCGCCTCGGACTGGTCTTCTCCTTCCCTCTTCTTGTTGATCGCCATTTTTCAGCACCCTCCTTCGTGGTTCCACGCCTCGAGGAGGAGAAAACCAAGGGAACTCGAGAGCCCCCATATCAGCTTGCTAGGGACTGCATGGCTCACAACTCGGCATTGTCAAGCGACAGCTTCTTGAGCACATCGTCGATGATGTCAGGATTACCCTGAATTCGGACGAGCTTCGTCCTCTTCGTTCCTCCGGCTACGATCTGCACATCTTGGGTTTGAAACGCTTCTTGTAGAATCCTCAGGAGCTCCCTATTGGCCTTTCCCCTCTTCGCAGGCGAAGTTACCCTAACCTTTATTTCATCCTCCTTTTTCTCGATCGATGAACGGTCTGAGTTTGGAATAACCTTGACTCTTACGAGCCTCTCCATGTTCTACACGCAACCCCGCCGACTGTCGCGGATCCGCGGTGGGAGCGCCTGTTGCCCCCAGCACTAACCCCTGTGCGTCCTCGTACGGATTTCCTCCCTCGACACAGGTGTCCTCGCAGGGGGCTATCCGGCGTTCCCTGTTGCTACGCGGGGTTGTCCGACGGATCATCGATCAGGCTTACCGTTCACTCTCCGCGGGACCCAAACGTGTAGCAATTATTGTTTCGAGTGAGAACTTTAAATAAGTTTTTTCGATGCAGGACTCCAGTTCTTCGCGACAATGACAGCAATACGTGCCATCCTCGGGGTAATTCATTTTATTAGGCTCCAAGAGAAAGGGTGGTGTGCCTCTCCCGAGGAGTCCGGTGAGGAGGAAGCTCGTAGGCATAGCCATAATCCTCTACGTACTGGGCTTCGCGGCCGGCTTATGCATCCACAGGTACTCCCCCGACCTTTCAGACAAGCTCTATGACCAGATGGTCGCTAGCTTCCGGGCCGAGTTCGAAGGGCTCGACAAGGCACTGCCAATCTACACGAAGATCTTCACCCACAACCTCTCCATAAGCGCGATAATGGCGTTCGCAGGGGTGGTCTTTGCCATTCCGCCGGTCTTCATACTGATCGCCAACGGCATACCCCTGGGCCTCATCCTCGCCAGGTCGGAGAGGCCGGTCATAGTCGTGCTCGGCTCCATCCTTCCCCACGGTATTTTCGAGCTGCCTGCTACCTTCCTTGCCGGAGCCTTCGGAATGCTCCTCGGCCTGGACGCCGCAGCCCTCATATCAGGCTGGATGAAAGGCCAGGGAGAGGTGCCGACGAGGATACTCGTCTCGGACGTCAAGAAGGTTCTAGGCTGGTTCCTGCTGGTCGCTGTGCTCCTGGCCATAGCGGCGGCGATAGAGACCTTGCTCTTCCTCTGGTACTCCTCGGCCTGACCACCCACCGTCATGCCAGCCAGGTGAAGTGAAACTTCGTCCCGCAGTTGGGGCAGAGGTAGAAGCCGCCGCGAAAGGTGACCTTGGAGTAGCCACAGTTTGGGCAGAAGCGAACCTTCACCTTCAGGGGCGCGCCTCTAACATACCACTTCGAGCCGACGCGGAAGAACCTGTCGACTCCTCGTAGGAGGGAAGACAGGCCCTCTGCATCCGCCGACGACCCGAGATGCCTGCGTATCTCCCTGAGGCCCATGGGTCGGCCCTCCCTCCTGAGGATCGACTCGACCCTCTCGGCCAGCATCTCCTCCGAACTACCAGACACTCTAATCTCCAACCTCACGATCGTCCACGCGATGAGATAGAAAAAATGCGGGCGGTTGAACCGCCCTAGTCTCGTCTGCCTCTGAAGCTGCCCGGAAGCTGCTAGAGGGCTACCCTGGCCTCGGAATCGTGCCGACGACGTTGTCCACGAACCAGTCTATGCTCCAAAGCATGGCGTGGCTGGCTCTCTCTCCTTCCTTCACTCTCAGCTTGCCGTCCTGGTCGTATATGGGCCCTGTGAACGGGTCGTAGCCGACATTGGTGTCCTTCATCTGGTTCAGCCTGTGCATTACAAGATCGTAGACGCTGACCTCACCGAGAACCGGGTCCTGAACCTTGACGGCCTTCAGAGCGGGAACGAACTTGGGGTTCACAGGCACTCCGAACTCCGCCCCGAGCTCTACGCCGCCCTCGGCCAGGAGCCAGTCATAGTCCCTGTTGTCCCAGGCACCTGCGTATATCCTCGAGAGGATCTCCTCGTAGAGGCTCTCCCAGTGGACGAGCTGTCCGCTGACACAGGAGTTGGGACCGTACTTCTGCATCGGGCTGTAGTGACTGAACACATAGACCTGGTGTCCAGCGTTGGTCCTGGCCTCGGCCTCCTGAATGACCGTTGGCGAGTCCTCTGTGAAGGCTAGAACGTCGACTCCCTCGTCCATCAGGCTGTCGGCCGCCTCCTTGGCCTTGGTCGGGTTGTACCAGTCGTTTATCCACCTAACGTAGACCTTGGCTTCGGGGTTGACCTCCTTCGCCCCTAGAGCGAAGGCGTTGATGTGCCTGACCACCTCGGGGATCGGGTATGCTCCTACATACCCGAGCTTGTTGCTCTTTGTCAGGGCGCCTGCCATCAGTCCGTTGAGGTAGTATATCTGGTAGAAGTCTGCGAAGTAGGTACCCATGTTCTCGGCCCTCTTGTAGCCCGAGCAGTGCATGAAGATGGTGTTGGGGTGTCGCTTGGCCGCCTCCAGAGTTGGATCCATGAAGTCGAAGCTCGTCGCAAAGATGACGTCGCACTTCTCCTCGTCGACCAGCCTGTCAATGGTGGCTGGGGCATCGTCGAGGCTCACTGACTCGACGTACACCGTCTCGAGCCAGGGAAACTTCTCCTCGACGATTTTTCTCCCCCTGTCGTGGGCGTGGGACCAGCCATAGTCGCCGATCGGGCCGACGTAGATGAACCCAGCCTTCAGCTTTGCGGACTTCTTCAGCACGCTCGGATCGACCTTGGAGAGTACGTCGACTAGATCCTGTTCAGATGCGCTTGTGAGATAGCTCTGCACGTCGCTTTTCGTCACGTTGCCAGCAGCTTTCTTCGGCGTTGCGTAATAGGTTGCTACGGCGGCGATTATCGCCACCACTATGACCACAACCAAACAGTTGAGATACTTGGATGCCACTCAACCCTCCTCCTGGATCTATCCAAGAGCGCTCCCCGTAAGGGGTCGTCGACTGAAATAGATTTCGCGTCAAATGGGATCTGCGGTGCAATGGTAGTTGCCGGATCGTTTTGGAACTAGAGCTCTTCCCTGACGTACGGCCTGGCCAGCGCGAGGGGCGCGCCGATCCTCTTTCTAATCGACTCCCTAGACGTAGCGACCAGCACGACCACCGTTATCAGGTAGGGTAGCATGTGGAGCAGGCTCACATGTATCCCGAGCGGCTGGAGAGAGTAGGCCAAAACGTAGAAAAGCCCGAAGAGATAGGAGCAGAGGATTGCTCTAAGAGGGTTCCAAAGCGCGAAGATGGTCAGCCCTATGACTATCCATCCCCTTCCACCAGTCATCCCCTCCGTCCACGAGGGGATGTACGCAAGGGATAGATATGCCCCTGCGATTCCAGCCAGCACGCCTCCGAAAAGCACGCAGAGATGTCTTATCCTGTAGACGCTGATTCCAGACAGGTCTGCTGCCGCTGGATTCTCCCCCACCGTCCTGAGGTTGAGGCCGATCCTCGTCCGAAAGAGGAGGAACCAGGTGCCTATGGCCAGGAGAATTGAGAGGTACACGAGACCGTCCTGGTTGAACAGCATAGGGCCCAGCACTGGTATCTTGCTGAGCAGGGGAATCTGGATAGGCCGCAGCGTGGATCCGGGAGGCATGCCGACGTAGGCCTTTCCCAACAGCCCGCTCATTCCGAGGCCAAGGGTTGTAAGGGCTAGGCCGGACACAACCTGGTTTGCCCTGAGGTTCACGCTGGCAAACGAGTGGAGCAGGGACATCAGACCTACAACGGCCCCTGCTACGAGGACGCCCAGCCACGCGCTCTTTGTCCCCACAGATACGCCGAAGGCCACTACTGCCCCGACAGCCATCATTCCTTCAACTCCCAAGTTGAGCACGCCGGAACGCTCGGCGACGATCTCTCCAATTGTACCTAGGAGAAGAGGCGTACCGAAGGCTATGCACCTGTGTAGGACAAGCGCGATGAGATCAACCGCGGCCAGCGCTCTCCCTCCACTTCACAGTTATCCTATACGACCTCATTATCTCTAGGCTCACGAGTATGAGCAGGATTAGCCCTGTGAAGATGTTGACAGACGAGGCCGGTACCCTGAGCCGCATAGCATCTCCTCCAACTAGGAGCCCCGAGATGAAGATGGCAGACGCCACGACGCCCACTGGATGCAGCCTGCCGACCCACGCAACTATTATGGCTGTAAAGCCGTACCCCGCCGAGATGTACTCAGGATAGGAGAGCAGGTGGTGCACGCCGGCGACCTCTCCCACCCCGGCGATTCCGGCGAGCCCTCCGCTTATCAGGGCCACTGTGACCAGCGTCTTCGTGTAGCTTATCCCTGCGTATCGGGCCGCCCCTATGCTCTGACCGGTCACCTTGATCTCATACCCGGACCTTGTTCTTTCCATGAAGTAGAACAGTGCGACTGCACATGCCACCGCAATGATCAAGGTCGGGTAGTGGACCCGGGTCCCCGGTATGACTGGGAGCCATGCACCCCGCCCGAACTGGTCGGTGTAAGGGTAGCCGTACTGCGTCTTTCCCTTCCAAGGACCGTCGATTAGATACGTCACAAGCTCCATAGCCACGTAGTTGAGCATCAGCGTGGTGATGACCTCGTTTACGTTCAGCCTGGATCGAAGTATGGCTGGCAAGATGCACCACGCCGCCCCCATCGCGAGTCCGATGCCGAACATCGTCGGCAGAAGGACAAGCGCAGGAGCATCTCTAAATGACAGGGCGACCCATGTTGCGCCTATTGCTCCCATAAGCATCTGGCCCTCTGCCCCGATGTTCCAGAACAACGCTCTAAAGGCGACTGCCAGCCCGGCTCCGCACAGCAGTAGCGGTATGAACTTCCTTCCTATCTCTCTCCAGCCGCTCAGGCTTCCGAAGGAGCCCACCAGGATCTTTGCGTAGGCATCGATGGGATTGACGCCCACCAGGGCGAAGAACAGGCCGCCGATGACGAATCCGAGTGCCACCGAGAGGACGACTAGGAGGAAGCTCGTCCTTCTCGAGACGTGCTCCCTTTTTGAAATCTGGACGGCGGGAAGCATCGTCATACAGCCCCTCCCATGAGGAGGCCCACCTTCTCCTTGGTCGCCTCCTCCCTGGCCAGAATGCCCACAATTTCGCCTCTCGTCATCACGGCAATCCTGTCACTGAGCTCGAAGATCTCGTCCAGATCCTCCGAGTCCATGAGGACGGAGGATCCTTCTTCTGCCCTTCGAAGGAGGAGAGTCCTTATGTCGTTTGCAGCCTTGACGTCAAGGCCCGATGTGGGGTGGGATGCCAAGATGACCCTTGGGCTTCCCGACGTCTCCCTTGCCAGTATCAGCCTCTGTATGTTTCCCCCTGAGAGGGTGCGCACAGGCGCTCTGGGGCTCGGCGTCATGATGCCGTAACTCGAAATCATCTCTCTGGCGTTTCTATCAATGCTGGTCTGGTCGAGAAGCAGTCCCCTCGAGAAGGGAGGCCTCCAGTAGCTTCTCAGAATCAGGTTCTCCGACACGGTCATGTCCGGGACTACGCCCATCCCTATTCTATCCTCGGGGATGTAGCTGACCCCCATCGATGCTATGGTTCTAGGGTCTCGATTGGTTACCTCCGTCCCGTCCATCACGATGCTGCCAGATATGGCCCTACGCAGACCGGCGATCGCCTCCATCAGCTCTCTCTGACCGTTCCCCGCGACTCCCGCTATGCCGAGTATCTCTCCCGATCTCAGCTCGAAACTGACGCCCCTGACCGCGACCTCACCTCTGTCTCCGAGGACCTTCAGGTCCCTGACCTGGAGCGCCGTCCCCCGTGTAGGCCTCTTCTTTCTCCTCGGCGGGGGAGGTATGTCCACCCCGACCATCATGTTCGCCAGCTTTGACCTGGACGCCTCGTTGGTCTTTACCCGGCCGACAACCCTGCCCCTTCTGAGGACGGTCACGTCATCCGAGACCTGCAGAACCTCCTCGAGCTTGTGGGTTATGAAGATTATCGTCTTTCCCTGCTGCGCCATGAGGCGCATCGCTTTGAAAAGTTCGGCCGCCTCTATGGGGGTTAGCACGGAGGTCGGCTCGTCCAGAATGATGACTCTGGCCCCGGCGAGGAGGGCCCGGAGGATCTCAATCTTCTGCTTCTCGCCCGCGGAGAGTTGCCACACCCTCGCCTCCGGGTCGACGTGGATCCCGTAGACCGCTGAGTACTCCTTTATCCGTTGTTTGACCTCCTCCTCCGGAAAAAGGATCCGTCCGCCCGGCAGGCCAAGGGCGACGTTCTCAGCAACGGTGTGGGGAACGGCGAGCATGAAGTGCTGCGGAACCATGCCCATGCCAAGGTCCCGCGCGTCGCGAGGCGACCTTATCTCGACCTTCTCCCCGTCGACGTATATCTCTCCGGAGTCGGGCCTATAGACTCCATAGAGGATCCTGACGAAGGTCGTCTTCCCGGCACCGTTCTCGCCGAGGAGGGCATGGATGTACCCGGCCTTAGCCTGGAAGTCCACGCCGTCGTTGGCAACGACCCCGGGAAACGCCTTTCTTATCCCCCTTGCCTCTAGTATGGTCTCGCCGATCTGGTGGCTTGGGAAGGAGAGTCGGGCGGACGGCCGCTCGCCAGCTATGACTCTCAGTCCCTCTACGGCTCT
>CAYWSC010000035.1:0-11237 GCA_964460695.1 Hadarchaeota archaeon (SeqCode) | reverse complement strand
GTGTTCCCTCTTTACCTGTACCTCGTTCGTCTTCTTCAGCGCATTAAAGGTGGCCATGGCAAAGTTGAGTGTGGTCTGGGTCTGCCCCCTCACTTTCGACCAGACGTCCTGGATTCCTGCAAGCTCGAGGATGACCCTAGCCACGTCGCCGGCGGCTAGGTCTACGCCCCTCGGGGCAGGGATAAGCGTCACCTCTACGCTGCCTGACTTGCCGGTCACCCTGAAGGGGACCGTGTGAGGCCTCCCGCAGCCGCACTCCCAGCTGCCGCAGCCCCTCCTAATGCAGATTATGTTCTTCTTCGCATCCTCTATGGCCTTCTGGATTGAGTTGTAGACCTCCTTGGCCTTTCCCTGTCCAATGCCGATGTAGCCGTCCCTATTTCCGACAGCAACGGTGACCCTGTATCTGAGTTTTCTTCCAGATCGGTCGCGCCTCTGCACCCTGTTTATGTCCAGAATCTCGCTATCGAGGTTGGGTAGCAGGCGGTCGACTATCTGGGTCTCCAGAATTGGGAGACCCTGCTCCATGACCTGCCTCATAGAGGTTATCTCACCCTGAAGAACCTTCCTTCCAAGTTCGGTCTTTGGAACCCATGCCTCTTCCATCTTATTCCTCCGAAGTACTACTGGTTATCTTTGATACGACTTCATCGAAGTGCGCGGGGAGCTCTTTGAGGTCAATCGCCCTTGCTCGAAACCTCTGGAACCGGTCCGGGTCGGAGGCGAACATGTCTCCCCGAATCCTCTCCATCGGAGGGAGGCAGCCCTCGTCACATGGGACCTCCAAACCGGCGTCCAGCGCTCCCTTTGCCACGGCGAAGACGTTTGAACCCGCGCTTGGAACCAGAAGCCCGGTGTCCAGTATGGCCTTGGAAACGCCGGCCCGCTTGGCCTTTACACCGCAGAGGAGGCCCGTCAGGTAAGCGGATGCCGCGCAGCTTCCATGTCCCTTCCAGCCGAAGTCCCTCGCAAGCTCCTTGGAATGAGCCGAGGCCACCGTTATGTCCCCCGACTCCGAGGGAACGGCTATGTGGACGAAGTAGTGAGCGTTAGATCTCCTCACGACCAGCCTGGGCAGTCCCGATAGCAGATAGCGCGTGCGCTTCCTGTAGTCCGTCTTCCCCTCCCTTCTCCTTCTCAGCTGTACCCTGTAGACCTTTCGCCTAGCCATCTTCAGCTCCTCTCAATCCCTCTCTCCTCGATGAACGTCTCCAAGTGGGAGACGCTTCTGAAGTAGCCACCCTTGGCCATGAGGTAGAGCCTCCGGTAGTCCTTCCTCGTTATCCTGCGCTCGTCTCTGAGCGCCGCCAGCCTGGCGCGTATGGCCCTGATCGACCTCACCCAGGCCGTCTTCTTCGGGTTCCTAGCTTTGGATGTCCCCTTTCTGCTTCCATAGCCCCTTCTCCGGCCTTTGGCGATCTGTTGCCGCCTCAGTCTCACCCTTCCCCTGCTGTTGGACTTCGGCGGCTTCTTGGCTATCTTCCCCTCGCGGATCAGCCTCCTGATATCATCTCTGGTTATGGCCGCAGCGACCTCACCGGCCTTCTCGGGGTCTATCCACACCCTGCTCTGTCCGACGCCGAGGATGTCGGCTGAGACCCTCCTAGCGAACCTTAGATTCATCAGAGATCACCCATTTAGAACCTTTATCCCAAGCTCGCCGGCCCTCTGCAGGATTTCCTCTCTCTTCTTCAACCCTACGCCTGAAGCTATTCTCGCTGCCTGGCGGGACGGATCGATTTGATCCAAGTCATCGGGATTGGTAACCCTGACCTCGACGTAGCCAGAAGGATGGATCCCGCGGACGGCGCGGTGGGTTCCGTACCCGGCCTTCGGTCTCTTCGGCTTGCCGAATATCGATACACGCATCTTGCTGTCCGTGCCTCTCGGCTTGCGCCACTTCTCTCCTAGGCTCTTGTTCCTAGCCCCTCCAGCCCTGATGAACTTCGGCTTTCTCTTTCTACCCTTGATCTTGGAAGCCAACTGATCATTCCTCCAGTGGTGTTGCCTTCTCCACGAGGTATATCCCATCTTGGAATATCCGCCTGTCCCTGTTTCGCACGATTGTCGCCTGCTCTATGTTTGCCGCTGTCTGGGCTACGAGATCCTTGTCAATCCCGCTCACCGTTATGTAATCCCCCTCGATCGAAACGTCCACGCCGTTGAGGATCTTGGCGATCTCCGGATGCCTCTCTCCGAGGAAGTTGTTGATGAGGAGCTGAGTCTCCTTGACATCCAAGCTTATGGGGAAGTGGGAGCTGATCACCCTCAACCTGCACCTAAAGCCCTGCGTTACGCCCTGAATCATGTTCCTCAGCTGCGCTGCGTAGGTGCCCACTATGGCAGCCCTCTTCCTCTTTCCGATGCGGCTCGAGAAGACGATTCTGCCGTCTTCCTGTCGGATCTCTATGCTGGAGTCGGGGAACTCGCGAGTCAGCCTTCCCTTGGCTCCGCTAACCGTTATCGTCCTACCTTCTATGCTGACCTCCACGCCCTCCGGAACTTCGATCTCCTTCTGAACGCCTTCCTGAACCATGACCATGACCTCAGTAGAAGTATGCTAGTGGGATGCCGCCTAGACCCCTCTCTCTGGCCTCCCTGTGGGATAGCACGCCCTGATTGGTGCTGATCACCAGGACCCCGAAGTCTGACGCCGGGAGGTACTGCCGCTCCCACATCTCGTACTCGCCCTTCTTTATCGGGTGGCGTGGCTTGATAACCCCGCAGTCGTTTATGCTTCCGTAGAGCTCCACCTTGAAGACGCCCGACTTTCCGTCATCGTAGAGTTCGAACTCGCCGATGTATCCCTCTTTCTGGGCTATGCGGAGGACCTTGGCTATCAGTTTGGACGCCGGATGGATCAGACAGTACCTCTTTCCCATTTTCTGGCTGTTCTTCAGAGCCGAAAGTGCGTCTGCAAGCGTGTCGTTCAGTGCCATGCGATCACCTACGAATACTTGACGAAGCCTACGTCCTCGCATATCTCCCTAAAGCAGCGGCGGCAGACCTGAAGGCCGTACTTCTTTATGACGGCACCCGCTGCCCCGCATCTCCTGCAGTGGTATGCGTCCTTCCCAAACTTCTTCTTTCCACTCTTCTTGAGCTTCATCTACACAATCCTCACGTTGAAGTTGTCCTGAATGAACCTCATGGCCTCTGCCTTGCTTACTCGGTGGTTACGCGGGATCTTGCGGGCCTTCATCTTCCTCCTCATGACCCGGTAGCCCTTCCGCTCGACGGATACACACACGTCCATCCCATAGATCCCGATGGACGGATCGTACTGGGTCCCGGGGATGTTTATGTGCTCGGCGATGCCGAAAGAGAAGTTCCCGTAGTCGTCGAAGGCCTTCTCGCTGATCGTCAGATCGACGGCCTCTAGGGCCTTCCTCAGGAAGGTGGCGGCCCGCTCGCCCCGGAGGGTCACCTTGCATCCGATCTGGTCGTTTTTCCTTATGTTGAAGTCCCTGTTAGTCTTCTTGGCAACGGTTCTCACCGGCCTCTGCCCGGTTAGAGACTCAAGCAGCGTCACAGCCCTAGATACCTTCTCCCCGGGTTCGCCAACGCCGATGTTCACCACCACCTTGCCTAGGATGACCTGCTGCATGGGGTTCGGGCTCTCCTGGGAAGGTCCCTCTTTGGACGCGCTCTGGACGACGGCCTCGGACTCTTGGTTGTCCTGGGTTTGAACGACCTCGCTGTTCATCGCCATCTCCTCCCCTGCATTCTCGGTCTCACTAGACATCGCTACTCCACCTTGATCTTCGGCCTCTTCCTCCCTATCACGAAGATGTAGTCGAAAAGCGTCTGGAACTCGCTCCCGTCCGACGTGAGGGTGACGAGTGTGAGCTGCGTCCCTTCTCCTACCTCGATCGCCCCGATGCTTCCGACCTCTCCACGTCTCTTCCCCTTGTAGACGATGGCAACGTTTCCCGTCTCCACCGAGAGGTGGTCACGGATCTCCCTGTCTGGCAGACGAACCTGTATGACGTCCCCAGTCCTGTACGATCCGGCCTTCTTAGGATCGATAAGCATGTTGGATCCGTCGTGGAGGTTCAGCTGAACCTGCCCGCCCTTGACCAGCGACTTGCCAGATATCCTGAGCAGCTTGGTCTTGGCCTCCGTTGCAGATATGGGCTGAAGCCTCAGGCCATTCGGACCCGGAAGCAGCCGGTAGTTTTCCTTGGTCTTCACCACCGTGACGACGTCCATAAGCCCGGCCGGGTACTTGTAATCCTTCCGCACGATGTGGTCGACGGCTATGTTGCCCTCGACGATGATCTTCTTTGCCTCCGAGGCGTTCTGCGCGTAGCCCAGGTAGTCTCTGACCAGACCCAGCAGCGGAATCCCAAGCTCCTCGGGGTGGGGTCCCGGAAGTGGTTTTACCGCGAAGGTTGCCTCCTTGGTCTTTAGCCCCCAGTGCTTCGGTGCAGAGAACCTCTTGATGTGCTTACTCATGGCAGTCCCCTCCTCTGCAGTATCTTCTGCCTCCGCTCGTCGTCTAGGTTCAGCCTAGTAATCTCTAGGTTCGAGGCCTTGATCGGGATGAAGGCCTTGGTGCCATCGACCTTATCGGTCGTAACGTCCTTTACGTAGACAACTCCCCTGTCTAGATCCACTTCTGTAACCTCGTCCTCGTGGCCTGCAAAATCGCCTCGCATGACCCGAACCCGGTCGCCCTTCCTGACCGGCATGGACCTCGTGCCATACTGCTGTCTAAGGTCGGGTGCTAGATGGGCCCCTAGGAGCTTGAGCCTACGGTGCAACGGTGCGTAGAGTTGGTGCTTCCTGACCTTTCTGGGCTTCGACGACACTTTCATACTCTTTCCTCCTAGGCCACTGCGCTTGCTATGCCTCCGAGTCTTGGCCATTTCTGCACGGCCTCCCTGGCAATGACGCCCCTTATCTCGGAGCCCCTCGGGATCCCGTCCTCAGTGACTAGCACGCCGGCATTGTCCTCGAACTTGACTCTCATTCCGTTGTCCCGGCGGTACTCCTTCGCCTGTCTGACTATCACCGCCCGGACGATCTGACGCCGAATGTCTGGAGTCCCCTTCTTGACGGACACGATGACCATGTCGCCCACGCCCGCCGCGGGATAGCGGTTGAGCGTCGTCTTGTACCCCACGACGGACACTATCTCTAGTTCCTTCGCCCCCGTGTTGTCTATACACTTCAGCCTAGCCCCTACGGGTAGACTCCTCGTCGGAGCATAGTGAAGTGTTCCCCGGGTTCCACCCATCCCCTTCTTCGCCATCTATTCGCCCTCCAGCTTCTCTATCACGACGAAGGAAACCGTCTTGCTCAGGGGGCGGCACTCCGCAATCTTCACCTTGTCCCCCGCCTTGGCTGAGATACACGGCGGGTTGTGGGCATGGTACTTGCCGGTTCTCTTCTGATACCGCCTGTACTTCTTGTCGTAGTAGAGGTAGGGTGATGACACGACCACCGTCCTCTGCATCTTGTCGCTGGACACGATGCCCTCTATCACCTTCCCTCTGACCCTGAGGCTCCCGTGGAACGGACACTTCTCGTCGTCACACGATGTCTCCGGAGTCCTGCTGACAACCGACGCGCTCAATTTACCACCTTCCCGAAACGCTTCTTGATCCTGTCCTCTGGTCTGCCTACTATCAGCTCGCCCGGCACCTCGACTACCCGTCCGTCCCTGAGCACGAACTGTATGGTGGAACCTCTCTTCGGCACGGTAACCTCGCCCCTTCTAGACTTCAGAATTAGGGTGTTTCGAGTCTCGTCGACGACTACGCCGCTCTTGGGACTGTCCAGTCCTCTCGACTCGACTCTAGCTGGAAGTCCTATGAACTCGCCTCTGAGAAAGTGCCTCGAGGGTTTCAAGCGACCACTACCTCACGTCTATCGTGTCTTCGGGAAAGCCGGTCTTTATGAGGAACTCCTTGATCCTCTCCCTGTGGTCTCCCTGCAGCTCTATCCTCCCATCCTTGACAGTTCCGCCGCACGCTAGCTTGGCCTTCAGCTTCTTCGTCAGGTCCTTCGTGTCGACGTCCTTCTCGTCGATCCCCTCGATCACCGTCATCTCTTTCCCGAACCTCCTTTTGGTTGCGTATATCCTTATCCTCTGTTTTTCGCGTGCGATCTCCTCGCACACGCACAGGTCCTTTGGCAAACCGCAGACCGGGCACACCTCACTCATTGGTCGCACCCTTCTCCTCCGAGATCTCCCTCAGTATGGTGAGGATCCTTGCTATCGTCCTTCGGATCTCCCGGACTCTTCCAGGATTCCTGGGCGGCGATCCTAGGGACATAGTCGCCCTTTCCCCGGCAAGTTCCTCCTCCAACTGGTCCAGCCTCTGCCTGATCTCGGACTCAGGCATGTTCCTAATCTCGTCGGGCCTGAGAATAGCCATGGCTATTCCCTCCCCTCCGGCTCGGACCCGGGGGCCTCCCCCGCGTCCTCCTCGATGCGGCTTTCCTTCGTCGTGTCCTCCACCTCGGACGATTCTTCCGTCTGTTCCACCTCTAAAGGCTCCTCGGCATCTGCGGCTTCAGAGTCTGCGGCAGCCTCGGCCTCCACGGCCTCTCCAGCTGCACCTTCTTCCAGCCCCTCTGCCGCCTCGGCGGCCTCTTCTTCGGCTTCTTTGGCCTCGGCCGCCCTCTCTTCAAGGGCCTCCACGTCTATCCTGTCAGGCATCTTGGTGTCGGGAGGCATGATCTTGACCTTTATACCCATCATTCCCTGCTTGAGGTCGGCGACTGCAAGTCCCTCGAGGACCTGCTTCGCGGGTTCTCCGCACTTCGTTATGTTTCCCTTGACGAAACGCACCGTTCTAGCTCTCTCGCCCCTTATCTTTCCAGAGATCGTTATCTCCACACCCTGAGCACCTGCCTCCATGATTCTCTCAAGGTTCATGTAGGCGGACCGCCTGAAGGGCCTGCCCGCCTTCAACATGGCGGCTATCCGGCTTGCCATGATGTGGGGATTGAGCTCTGGAATGGGTATCTCCTCGACCTCTATCTGCAGGTTTTCAAATCCGTACCTCTTCTCCAGGATCTCGGTGAGATCCTTGATGTTCCTTCCGCGGCGACCGATTATCAGGCCCGGTCTCTCCGCATAGATTATCATCCTCGTCCTTAGAGCGGTTCTCCGGATCTCCACTCCGCCGAATTTGGCCTTCTGAAGGCTGTCCCTAAGGAACTCCTTGATGTCGGCCTTCCTAATGCCCTCCTGTATGAACTCTCTCTCCCTAGCCATGTCGCTCCCCGAGCCATACCTCGATGTTAGTAGTAGGCGTGTTGAACTCCACGACGCGGCCCCTTGCCCTGTGTCTGAATCCCCGTATCGTGAAGCCCTTCCTAACGCTAATGTGCCGCACGAAAAGTGAGTCCTCGTCGAGGCCCTTGTACTTGGCATTGTTCCGAGCGTTCTCCAGGACTTCGATGATCGCCTCGCAAGCCTTCACTGGATATCTTCCGGAGTGCCATCCCTGAAGTGACTTCTGGTGTGCCAGCTTGCGATAGTACCTCTTGTAGGGCACGGCCTGCTTTCCCTCGATCACCCTCTCAAGGTAGTCCAGCGCCTTCTCCAAGGGCTTTCCCCTTATCTGACGGCATACCTCTGCAGCATCCTTGGGTGAGACCCTGAGCTCTCTACCCATGGCCCTTGCGATCTTCGAGGGGTCGTACGTCTTGTTGTAGCTATACGCCAGCTTCACCACGTTATCAACCTACTTCAGGGGCACGTACTTCGAACTTCTAGTAGCACCCACGCCGGGCGCGCTGTGCTGCACCCTCTTCCTCGTGAGGACGAACTCTCCGAGATAGTGGCCGATCATCTCCGGCTGGATCTCGAATCTCTGGAACTCTTTTCCGTCGTAGACCTCCATCGTGAGGCCTACCATCTCGGGAAGGATTATGAAGTCCCGACAGTGGGTCCTGATAACCTTCTTCGTACCCTCTCTAACGGCACGGCGTATCTTCTCGAGGAGGTTTCTGTGAATCTTCGAGAAACCCCTACTGATGGACCGCCTCTGCCTTGCCGGCAGAAGGGTCAGAAACTCCTCAAAGGACATTGACGCCAGTTCTTCGAGTGTCCTTCCCCTGTAGGTGAACTTCTTCCTAGGCATGACGACCACCTCACGAGTATCTTCTCTTCGACCTCCTCTTTCCAGTCCCAGTCCTAGAGGCCGCTATCTGACCGACCTTTCTTCCCGGAGGCGCATTTCTCGAGACCGTCGAGGGCCTACCGAGATGCTGGTGTCCACCTCCGCCGTGGGGGTGGTCAACCGCATTCATGGCAACACCTCTAACCCTCGGGTAGAGCTTGTTTCTTGAGCGGCAGTGGTAGTAGCGCTTTCCGGCCTTCAGGAAGGGCTTCTCCTTCCTGCCTCCTGCCGAGACAACTCCGACGACAGCCTTGCACCTTCCGTCGAGGGTTTTCATGAATCCAGAGGGCAGCTGGATGGTCGTCTTCGGCCCATCGTGGGAGATCACCGAGGCATAGCAGCCTCCGGCCCTCACAAGCTTGGGGCCAGACCCGGGGCGCGTCTCGATAGATGAGATGGCAGTTCCCTCGGGGATCTGAGAGAGTTCGACGATGCTCCCGACCTCGGGAGCGCCTGACGGGCCTACGTCAACCGTCTGGCCAACCATCAGCCCCTCTGGAGCCGGGATCAGGCCCTGACTTCCGTCCCCATACCTGAGAACGGCGACGAGGCCGGTCCTGCCTGGGTCGTGCATGATATCCTCGACAGATGCCTTGCCCTGTTGAATGGAGGGGAAGCTAACCTCACCCCTATACCTAAAGGATGGGGACCGGTATGTCGGCCCTCCCTTCCCCCTCCTCTGAGAGATCAATCTTCTTCCCACTAGAGAACACCCAACCGAGTAGCTATCTCTTCAGCGCTATGCTCAGGGGCCAGCTGGACGTAGGCCTTCTTCAGACCCCTGTTCGTATTGACGACGTTCAGCTTCGCGACCTTCACCTTGTATAGGTCTTCCACAGCGTTCGCGATGGTCCTCTTGTTTGCAGACCTATCGACGACGAATACGAGCTTGTTCTCCATCTCCATGAGGCGGAATGCCTTGTCCCCTGAGACAGGGTAGAGGATGACCTTCCTCGGATCTGTATAGTCAGCCATATATCTCACCAACCGTCTTGAGGGCTGATACCGTCCACACGGATAGCCTGCCAGGCACTCCGCCGGGGGCTAGGACCTCGGCGTTGAGGGTCCTCGGCCTAGAAACATCTACCCCTGGAAGGTTGCGAAGCGCCTTCTCCACCGAGCAGGGCCCCTCAACCACGAAAAGCGGGCCTTTTCGCACTCTCCACCTGCGGCCCCGCATCTTCCCTATGCCAGCTCGCTGCTTCCTCCCCTCATCTATCCTCTCCAGCTCGGCCTCAAGGCCTATCTTGACGAGGAAATCCCTAACCTTGGAGGTCTTGTCAAGAGAGTCGAATTCGTCAGAGACGACGATGGGGACCTGTATCGAGTCGACCCTGTGCCCCCGTTCCCTCACAAGCTCAAGGGAGGCGGTTGCAGCGATGGCGGATCTGATCGCAAGTCGGCGCTCCTTGTCGTTTATCTTCTTCTCAAGCTTCTTCTCGACCTTGGGCGGGTGGGCCCTACGGCCGCCTACCGCCTGCGGAACGAAGGCCGCCCGGAACCTTGTAGCGGTTCTCCTCACCCGGGCCATTCCCCTGCCCTTCCCTATGGAGTCGGCGCTTGTCTGCTTTCCAGCAACCTCCGAGGGGCCATAGGGCTGGAGCCTGGCCGACTGGGCCGCTACGACAGCCCTCTTTATCACGTCGGGCCTTAGAGCCGTGCCGAATACCTCTGGGAGCTCGACCTCGCCCTGCACCGAGCCGTCGATGGAAAACACGGAGACCTTCATCTCATCACTTCCCCTGCGGCGACGCGAGGGACACGGCTGTTATGGTTGGAGGCTCCTCTGGGAATCTGACAGACGGCCTGAGCGGCTTGCGTAGATTGATCAACCTCTTCGTAGGTCCGGGAACCGACCCAGCAACAATCACGTAGTCGCCGGAGACCTCGCCGTATCTGAGAAAGCCTCCCTTCGGCGTTATCGGCTCCTGGTCTGAGCTGGCGACGCGAAGAATTCTCTTGTTGTACTCCGTTCTCTGGTGGTACCCCGTCTGGCCGGCCATTGGAACCGTCCACATGACCTGGTGCGGGTGCCACGGACCCAGCGTGCCGGGGTTTCTCCTAGCATCGTTGGTCTTCCTGCTCCTGATCCTTATCCCGAAGCGCTTGACCGGCCCCTGGAAGCCCTTGCCCTTGGTTATGGCCGTGACGTCGACGAGCTCACCCGGACGAAAGATGTCCGACACCCTGACCTCGCCGCCGAAGATCTCCTTCGCGTACCGGAGCTTCTCCTCCACAGAGGGGCCGCCGATTGCCACCTCCATGACGTCCGGCTTCTTCTTGATTCCGGTCTCCCTCGGAATGGTATGGATAATGACAGATAGGTCCACGGCGTCGTCAAGAAGCGACTCTATCTCCGCAAGTCTCTTGCCAGGATCAACCTGCTTCGGAAGCGTCTTTATCCGCCTGGACAGATCCTTGTCCAGGTTGTCCGTCCACGCCTCGGTCTTGGCGAACCTTCCGTACTTGTCGCTGTGATAAAGCCTCAGAGCAGCGACCTTGACGGGGGGACAGTCGATTACAGTGACGGCCCTCACCACCTCGGTTCCCCTTTCAGGGGCGGTGGGCCGATCCTCGATCATGTGTACGTGGGTCATCCCAGCCTTGTAGCCTGGGAAGCCGAGGAGGATAGTCTCCTCTAGGTCTGGCCAAGACCTGACCCTTCCAGCATGATCACTAGCCCTAACGCGAGGGTAGTAGGCGAGGGACCCTCTCTTTGGTCTCTGTTTCTTGGCCACCAGTGATCCTCCAGCTTCTCCTGAATAAGGGTGTTAGCCCAAGAAGAAAGGTATGCCCGATGGGGCAACCCCTCGCTAATCATCCTCAAAGCGGTTTATAAACGTTTTCTCAGCTTTCTATATAGGGCTATATTCCGCCTTTCCTCGGGGAAAAGAGAAAAAAGCCAACCTCCGACGCTTGTAGCGAAATGATACTGGCCAGGGAGGAGATACTGAAGCGGATGGAGAGGGGGGAGCTGGTGACCGACCTTCTCTCAAGGAGCCAGGTTCAGCAGGCCGGGGTCGATCTCACAGTTGGAAGGGTCTACAGGCTCGAGGGCACGGGGGCCCTAGACTTTGACAACTCTAGAAGGAAGAT
>CAYWSC010000034.1:2422-11291 GCA_964460695.1 Hadarchaeota archaeon (SeqCode) | reverse complement strand
GGCGGTAACGATCCTCGTCAGGGGTGGGACCGAGCACGTCGTCGACGAGACCGAGAGGGCGCTGAACGACGCCATTCACGTCGTCGCGGAGGTGCTTAAGCACCCGAAGATCGTGGCAGGTGGCGGTGCAACCGAGATCGCCATATGCAGGGAGCTCGACGAGTACGCCAAGACTGTCGGAGGAAGAGAGGGTCTGGCCGTAGAGGCCTTCAGCAAGGCCCTGAGGGCCATTCCGAGGAGCCTTGGAGAGAACGCCGGTCTGGACCCGATAGACATAATGCAGGATCTGGTCGCCGCAAGCGCCGAGAAAGGTCCCAGCATGGGCATCGACGTGTTGTCAGGGAAGATCAAGGACATGTACAAGGAGAACGTCATCGAGTCGTGGTCAGTAAAGGCCCAGATGGTGAAGTCCGCCTGCGACGCCGCCATGATGATCCTCAGAATCGACGACGTCATAGCGTCTAAGGAGCTGGAGAAGGAGAAGACGCCCTCGGGCGGTGGCGGCGAGTACGGGCCTGAGTACTAGGCCCCCAAACCTTTTTTACCAGTACTGTCTCGTGGCCTCGTACCTGGCGCTTGCCCTCAGAAGGTCGGCCACGAGGTCCTCTTCTTTTTCATGCATTCTGCTCAAGATCCGGAAGGCTGTCTGCGGGCCGATTCCCCGGACGGAAAGAGCCATAAGGCCCCTCCTGCCGTACACCGTGATCAGGTCGGCCTTCCACTTGAGTCGGGAGAGGACATCCCTGTTGACGGTCTTCCCAGTGCTTACCTTCTCCCGGAGAACCACCCTCTCTTCTACCGTGGATGGGACGGTGAGCAGGCGGGAGCCGCAGGCTTGGCAACGCGGGGGATCCTCGACATCTCGAATCGCTACTCTGCGGCCGTGGCCGCACTCCAGACACCTTATCTCCAGGCTTCTTGCCAGAAGCCTTTCGAGGACCCTCTGGGACTCTCCTTCTAGCTCCTCGGAGGCCAGCTCGGGGACTTCCGAGAACCTGGAGAGGATGATGTCGGCCAGCGGAGTCGGCCCTTGGCCCTCAGACCTGTAGTCTATCGTCAGTGCTACATCTCCTTTTCTCAGAGATTCCAAGAGGTCTTGGGTCGCCTCTAGGTCCAGCCTCTCGGTCTCCGCCTCCCTAATGGCCTCCTTCATAACCGGAGTTCCGCGGAGCCGGGCATCAAGATTCCTAGCCCTGGCGTCTAGGAGGTGGAGTCCACGGGGAATTGCCCCGAACCTTGCGGCGACGTGCTTGACTGTGAATGGAAACCGGCGTAGGAGCTGGCTTCGGACCGCGGACCGAACATCGCTCACCGACCTGAATCGAAAAGCAATGTCCTCGACCGTGTCCCTTTCAAGCGTCTGTGGAAACTCGAAAAGGATCCGGTAGGCGTCGACATAGGAGAGAGGCGGAAAGCCAGAACTCCTGAGCGTCTCCACCTCTTCAAAGACCTTCTCCAGGACTAAGGATAGGGTCCGATTCACCCGGGTGCCGTGCGTTGAGTGGATAATGAGGAATCTGTCGAAGACCTCGAATACCATGAGCTCCGGCCCTGGCATAGGACCTGCCTCCCTCTGAGATGCCGTCTCGTCCTCCACGGCCTCAAGGGCCGGGTCCTCTATCCCTATCTGTCCGTCCAGGAGGTCTATTCTCTGTCTCAGCTGTGCAGCCCGCCGCGCCACGATTGCAGGCACGGGTGGCAGCTCTCCGTCCCATCCCGGGATGGCCCCGATGGGATTCTCGCTTGGAACGACGGCTATCACCCCGTCCTTCCTCATCTCGACGATCCGCCAGACCCTTCCGCGGCAGATGAACTCCATTCCAACCCTGCACCTAAGCGAGACGAACTCCTCCCCAAGGGAGCCCACGACACCCCCGGTCGAGGCATCGAAGATGGGGTAGCGTCGCTCATCTGGAATCATGGACAGGTTCTGGAAATAGTACTTCCGGCTCGAGCTCGTCGGTAAGATGCTGGACCCGGAGATCCTCAGCAGCCCGAGCTCCTCGAGAAAGGAAGCCACCTCCTCTAGCTCCTCGTAGGGGAGGTTGCGATACGGGTAAGCCTTGCGAATCAGCTGGTACGCCTCTCCAAGAGTTTGGACAGAACCCTCGATCACCAGCCCGACTAGCTGATGGGCAAGAACATCCAGCGCATTCTCGTGGATCGGCGTCTCCTCGAGCCTCCCCTCTAGGTAGAGTCTGGCTATCGCTATGGACTCCAAGACCTGCTCGCCGCTTGTGCATATGATCGAGCCCTTGGAGGTGCGGTCTAGACTGTGGCCCGACCGCCCGAACCTCTGAACGAGGCTTGAGACGGTCATCGGCGAGCGGTACTGCACCACGAAATCTACGAAGCCTACGTCGATCCCCAGCTCCATGGTCGATGTGCAAACGATTGCCCTGAGGTCCCCGTTCTTGAACCTGTCCTCCACATCCTTCCTCTGTTCCCTAGACACCGATCCATGGTGAACCGCCACCTCGATGAGTCCTGAGAGTCTGTGGCCCAGAAGCTCCGCCTCGGTCCTCGCATTAGTAAAGACCAGGACCGACCTGTTCTGTCTGACGAGCTCCGCAATCCTGCGCACCCTCGCGGCTGCCTCGGGCGAGGTGAATAGGTCCATGCAGAGATCTAGATCCCTTGGGCGGGGAGTCGGATACTCTATGGTAAACTCGTACCTCTTCGGCAGGTCGGCCGAGATGATCTGGCAGGGCCTGTCCCCACAGATCAGGCGGGCCGCCTTCTCCGGGTCGGAGACTGTGGCCGAGAGGCCAATCACCTGACCCTCTCGTGCCAGGAGCCTGAGCCTCTCAAGGCCCAGAGACAGCTGCACGCCCCTCTTGCTGCCTAAGACGGCGTGAACCTCGTCGATCACAACCCACCTGACACTAGAGAGGTGCCTCCTCATCAGCGGTGCGGCAAGAAGGGCCTGCAGGGTCTCGGGGGTGGTTATGAGAAGATCCGGCGGAGACTTTGCCTGCCTCCTCCTGTCCCTCGGAGAGGTGTCTCCGTGCCTCACCTCCACGGACATGTCGAGGCCTGATCCGATCCGCCCTATCCGCTTGACCATGTCCCTGTTGAGAGCTCTCAGGGGCGTGACGTACAGTATGGAGATCCCTGGCCCCCGATCCTCCAAGAATTGGCTGAGAATGGGGAGGAGCGCCGCCTCGGTCTTTCCGGATCCCGTGGGGGCGACGATCAGCACGTTTGACCCTCCAAGTATGGCGGATGCTGCCCTCTCCTGAACCGGGTTTAGAACGGATATTCCCTCCTTCTCCATCAAGTCTAGTATCTCAGATCTGAGGCTAGGCTCGTTCTCCTTCAAAGCCTACCACTGACCCTTCCTTCCTCCGGCAGAATGGATCTTAGCCGCCTCAGAGCAGCAATCCTCTCGGTCTGGCCGATCTTGGCCTCTTTGATGGCGTTGTCCAGCACCTCTATGCCCTCGTCGTACGACTGCCTGTCCACCGGGTATGGAACACCATCCTTCCCGCCGAAGGCGTACGAGTACTTCACAGGGTCCTTCCAGCTCGGCGGGTCTCCATAGACCAGATCGGATATGAGGGCAAGTGCCCTCACGGTGGACTTTCCGACCCCCTTGACCAGTACGAAGTCCTCATAGTTCCTCGGCTCGAAGTCGTACACCCTATTCATGGCCTCCCAGTTTATCCTCGCAGGAAGAACTCTACGGGCTACCGCCTCGCCGTGAGTCCATCCCACCAGGGTCTTTTGGGGCCCCAGCGGCAGCTTTGCAAGATCGTCGAGCAGCGCGTCTCTTCCCTGCAGCGCGACCTCGAGGCTTCTGTCCCTGCACGGCCTGCTGGCCTTGGCGGTTAGATCCAAGGCATGCTCCCTGGTAACCTCGGAGGCGATTCCGCTATGGGGCTCCTCCACGAAGCTCCTCACCCCCTCGGAGAGCCAGTGGTATCGGCGGGCCATCCTAGAGCCGGGATCCATGCCCTGCTGAACCACGGCCCATTCCCCACGCTCGGTGATGAACATCGAGTGGTGGTAGAGATCGAAGCCGTCCTGGAGGAGTGCGGAATCAACCTTTGCCGAGAGCCGGCTCGCCCGCTCTAGGGAGTCGACGAGGCGCAAGGGGAGAGAAAAGGTGTCCTGAAGTGACCTTATCTCGGACGGCGCCCTCCTCGATGCTGCTCCCTTGCCTCCCACCACAGCCAGTCCATGTGTCTCCGGATCTATCACCGACTTCAGCACGCCGCAGACAACGGTTGTTGTCCCAGAGCTATGCCAGTCGAATGCAAGAACGCAGCTGAAAGCCTGGAACCAGTCAGGGTTGGCGAGACGGGCCACTAGCTCTTTCTGCCCGAACTCTGCGATGATAACATCGGAGAGTGCCCTAGCCAGCCTCTTCATCCTCGAGACGAGCCAATACGGCGCAGAGCCCCCGTGTAGTGGTAGATCCGCCACCCCTGTTCGCCGCATTGCAACCTGTGAAGAGTTCACATACCAGTGTTAAAGATCTTTGCAGAGTCAGGGAGACCCGACCGGATTGCTTCCTCCAGCCTAACCGGATGCCTTCAGCAGCTTCACCCATTGCCCCTCGCTCAGCCAGCGGTCATAGGCCTCATCCACGTTGCGTGAAACCGTCAGATATCTCCTGAAAAAGTCCAAATGTAGCTCGACTAGGAAGTGTATCCTCTCGTCTGACACGTCGCCCGAGGCTATCTCGCTCATGAGAACCTCAAGCGGGGTTCCCAAGTACGGCTGGCCGAAGACGACGACTTGGCAGGCATGGCCTCTTCTCTCAACATCCTCTTTCAGCTTCCTGCCCCACGGCCCAAAGACGCAGAGACAGTTCCGCTGTCCCTCCAGCTCCCGTAGAAGCCTGGCAGAATACCTCCTCGCAACCTCGGATTCGCTCATGACGACCCTTTCGAGCTCTCTCCGCCACCTGCTTGGATCTATACGTCCAGCGAGGCTTCTGTACTCCAAGAGCGAAATCGACACCTTCTGGTCCATCAGCTGCCTCTCGTCCTCTTCGTCCCCGATGCAGACGACCCGTGCCTCTGGAGGAACCCTTGGAAGAGCGTCAATTATGTACCTGTTCCTGTAAAGCCAGCTCTCCGTCAGGGCACCGAAGAGGCCACGAGCCACCTCGGCGCCGAGCTCCGGCGGACTCCCAGATCTTATCAAATCGACTGCTGACTGCATCTGGGCTGGAAAATCCAGTAGAAGAAGCTGGTATCCGCCCTGCTCCATCCTGACAGCGGCCTCGCTCCCGGATCTTGCCAGTATGTTGGTGACGCCGAGGATCACGTTTGCCAAAGAACCACCTCGCTGGGAGGTTTAGAGACTACTAGGAACGGTGTTTGAGATCGATCACCCTTTTCGAACGGTCATGCCCGTTCATCTTCAACGGCATCTCCTGTAGGAAGTGTTGGCAACAAATAATAGCAGCTGCCCGCCTACAGACCTTAGGTATGCAGGCTGGCGTCGACAAGATACCGGAGCCCTTCATCAAGTCCAGGATAATGTCGTATTCCCTGGAGGCGCTAATAAGATTTGCCGAGAGCCGGGGCGTGGAGTACCCCCCTGGCACGTCGAAGGAGGAGTTCATCGACCTGATATTCGACAAGTCCAAGGAGCTTGCCTATGAGCTCTACGACGCTACCGAGCTCCGAAGGTCGCTCTCCGAGAAGCTGTTGCTGCAGAGCGCCCCGGAGGCGCAGGGAAGCAGAGACGACGCCCTCCTCTCCCTGCTTGCACAGAGGAGGATTCGAGCCCTTGAGGACGCCCAGCTGCTGATGTCGCAGGAGCGGGCCAAGACGTTCCGCAGGTACCTGCTCAAGCGCGGAAGCCTGGAGAGGGATCCGTCGTCCCTCCTCGACGACCGATCAGCAGATTTCGATGAGCTTAGATCGTCCATAGAGATGAGGCTAACCCTTCCAGGCAAGCACGCCACCCTGGAGAGAGTCCTCCAGAGAGGAGAGTCGTACCTCTTCTTCATAAAATACGTAGACAAGATAAAGACGGCCGAGGAGATGGAGGGAAGGCACTGGGATACCCTGGTGAGGAGGGTGATAGCAGTCCTCCACGAACCCACTATGAGCCTAGAGATAGGCACTCCGAATCCCCGTCGCGAGCAGGCAGCCCTTGCAGCCCTCTCGTACTACCTGACGGAGAGGGAGGATGCCTTCGAGCCCTGGAGTATCTCGGGCGAGAGGCTTCTGTCCTCCATATCGGACCCAAACTGGGAGTCCGATGCAGCCGGCTCGGGCCCGGTCGGCGTCACCTATGTGGACTTCGTGAACGTCAACCTCGAGGGGAAGCCTGAGAAGCTCTCCCTTTTGGGGGAGGACGTCATTCTAACCCTCTCATCTCTCAGGCGGGCAGGTCTAGACCTCTCGAAGATGGGCCAGCTCCACAAGGTCCGCTTCGTCTTCAGGGGAAAGAAGACCGATGTTTTCCCCTTGGAGGGCAAGTTCCTCTTCCTAGCATATATGGACGAGGCGGAGAGGATGTCGTTCTACGAGTGGGTCTCGGCGATGGGCTGGGCCTAACCGGTCTTCCTCCTCTCCATCAGCAGCCTCCTAAGCTCGTCCTGGTCTATCTCCGCCAGTGCTCTCCATCCCAGCCCCAAAACGCCTTCGCGACCGCTCGTGAGGTAACCGGCCTCGACCATTCTCTCCACTTTTCTTGCCGAGATGCCCTTAGACCTCAGGAGCGAGACAACCTCCTCTTCCCTAGCCCTCCCGCCTCTGCTGACGAGGTATGCACAGGCCACGGCCAGCGCGGCGAGGAACCGCCTATCCCAGCCGCAGAGCTTGACCTCCTTGGAGTGGAGCGGCTCCCTGGACCTAACCATGACCCGTCTCCTGCCTTCGCCTAGGAGATCGTCCGACTCCTCCACTGTGACGACTTCGAGGCCGATCTCGCCAAGCTTTTGGTCTAGCGACGAGATCACCTCGTCGAGTCCTTCGCCCGCTATCTTTTCAAGCTCCGAGAGAGGCGCGCCGGGCCTAAGGCCCCTCTTGAAGAGTATCAGCCTGAGAATGGATGCCTCCTCGTCTGTTAGAATGGCCATCACCTCCCCCTGGCTTGCCGTATCACCACTGCTAGGCTCTCAGATATCTGCCTCTCCGACCCGGTCGGTTTGACGAGAAGAAGACGTCCGCGCCTCTCCCTCACCGCCAGCTTGCCCTGTGAGATGAGAAAGCTTGTCAAAAACGCCCTCTCCACGGTCTCGGCGAAGGCCGCGCCTCCCCCCTTCGACACGAAGTCCGCGTACTCCACCTCTCCCCTCGAGGCCTTTTCACGGTACTCCTCCTCGATTCGGCTGACCAGCTCCTCAAAGTCAGGGCCCCCTACGAAGCCAGAGGTCTCCCTGGATCCCAGCCCGTATGTCTCCACCTCGCTCGGTTGCATCTCGCCGATCGGCTCAAACTGCGTGATCTCGTCCCAGTGATCCATGCCCATCTCGAAGGCCCTGGCGTTGAGCTGCTCCAGCTCGACGACTGGGTGCAGACTCTTGAGGAATATGGTGATGATGCTCCTCAGATGCATCTTCTCGATGGTATCCCTGGCTATGTCAGAGTCGACGAAAAGCTCGTCTGCCTCGTAGCGGAGCCATCTGCATTGGAGGCGGAGAACTGAGACCACCATCCTGGCCAGCGTCGCGTAGAGGCGCATCTCCTCGATCTCTGAGATCTCCCGCGATGCCTCCTCGACCCTTCGCCAGATCTGCCAGACATCCAGCTGGTGTGGAAGCTTCTCGCCCCTTAGGACCTCCCCGCAGGCCTCTATTCCCTCTCTCAAGGCCTCCTTAAGGCGGGTCAAACTATCCCTCCAGGACCACCGTTCCCACTCTGCTGCCGCTGGGCGTGCTCTGAACCACGATGACGCTCGGAACCCCTCTCAGGTCTTCTTCAGAGACACCCGACGGCGTTATGGCTATGTACTGTCTCTCTGTCGATCCCTCTACGGCGGACCGGAGGAGGGACGTCACGCGGCTCCTGTTGACGGGGTCGAGATGGACGTCGTACTCGTCCACCGCCCTGAAGGGAGATCTTATCTGCCTCTGGACGGCGAGAAGAAAGGCCATCGTAGAGAGGCTCTTCTCGCCTCCGCTCTGAGAAAGCGTCCCTATGGAGGTCATCTCCTTGCCTTCGAAGCCCACCTTTATGTCCAGGCCCATGGTCCTTGGATCCTGACCTACCAGCTCCACCCTTCCCCGTCCGCCTATCCTAGATAGGATCTTGTTGAACTCAGTGTTTATCTCCTCGAGGTAGCTGTTCATCATGCTCTTCCAGCGCTCAAGCCCCTTCCTCAGCTCCGACTCAAGCTCGCCGCGCTTCTCGACTATCTTCTCCAGGCTTGCTTTCAGCCTGTCGAACTGCTCCAGGTAGGCCCTGTACACTCCCTCTATGTCCGCCGGCACGTCTCCAAGCTCTGCCAGTGCACCCCTGATCGAGCTCATCCTCCTCTCAAGCTCGAGAAGCTCTCTCGGCGAGGGGATTCTCGGCGAAAGCTCTTCGGCCTCCGACACCGTCTTCTCCAGCTCGGCCCTTCTCTGGGCTATCCTCCTCTCTAACTCTCGTATGTTGGCCTGTATGGACCTCATCTGCTCCGACATTAGCAGTCTCTTTCCCTTCAAAGAGAAGTGGACCTCCAGCCTTCTCTCCAGCCTCTCCCTCATCCGGTGGTAGGACAGCTCAGCGGAGGCCACTCGGCGCCTCGCCTTCTCAAGGGCTTTCTTCCCGGACCCTATCTCCTTTTCGACCTGTTCGAGACGTCTCGAGACCCGGTTGGACAAGTCCCGAACGACTTCTGCAGATGCCCTCTTCGCAGCGATCTCCCTCTCGAGACGAGTTGACAAGACGCTGGACGTCGAGCTGCCAGCTCTCTCAGC
>CAYWSC010000034.1:0-2322 GCA_964460695.1 Hadarchaeota archaeon (SeqCode) | reverse complement strand
TGATGACGGGGAGACCTGTCCTCCTTGAGAGTTCATCCGCTGGGTACCCCTCCTTGGCTACGACGACTCTGCCGGCCACCGAGTGGATAAGGGCTAGTACCGGGTCGGGTGCCTCGATAAGGTTCACGGCCCAGTCTAGGAACCCCTCCTCGTCCAAGGGGGGTCGCTTCTCCACAGCGACGAGGGCTTCAGCTGGAACCAGATAGACATCCGTCGGGATGCCCTCCTTCGAAAGCAGGCCACAGACGGCGTCCCGGGCCTTGGACGTGGTTACAACGAACGATCTCAGCATCTCGTCTCCTATCAGGGCCCTCAAGGCATCCCTAGAGAGTTTTCTGCTCGACACACAGGCAAGGATTGGCCCAAAGACCTGTCCCTCTAGCCCCTCCAGGCCCGAAAGGCTATCTGCCAATCCGGATAGCTCTCTCTCGAAGGCCACCTCTGTGGCCCTTCTCGCCTGCTCCTGCATAGACTTCAGCGCCGCCTCCTCTGCCCTCGCCGATGCGAGCCTCTGCTCCAGCGACTGGAGTTCTCTGGCCTCCAGGAGAGAGAGCAGGTCTGATTCAAGCCTTTCGCGCCTCGAGCGCAACTCGTCGACGGCGGTCTCCACCGCCTCCGATCCGACGAGTCTCGTCGACAGGGCCTCCACGGCCCTCAAGTCTTCCTCAAGGGAGGAGGCAGCTCTCTCTGAAAAACGGAGAAGCTCGCCCTTGACATTCTCCAGGCACTTGATTCTCGCCTCAAGCGAGGCCTCCTCTGCCGCCGCCCTAACGAGTTGCGACCTCTTCTCTTCAAGCTCGGACCAGGAGTCCTCGACCTTCAGCTGGCTCTCCTCTATCCTTCTGTCAAGCTCCTCAGCGCGCCTTGTGACCAGCTGGAGTTCCCGCTGCCTCTCACCCATCCTCGTCTCGAGCTGCTGGATGGATCGCTCTATCTCGTTCACCTTCGCCCACATTGCCTCAGCCGTCAGATCCTCAAGCTCATCCTCCAGCCTCCTCTTCCTCTGGTACCTCTCGTACATCCTCTCCCACTCGCTGACCCTCCTGCCGGACCCGGTCAGCATCTTCCTCGTCTCCCTCTCCTCCTTTAGGAGAGAGTCGAGCTCCTCCATCGCCTTGAGGAGGTCCTCCCGGTAGGATCCGAACTCCATCACTTCTTCTAGCATGCGGAGCTTCTCGGAGGGTGGAAGCAGGCCGAACTCCTCGACCATGTCCTGGTGCATTATTATCAGCATGTTCTCTGGGTTGATTCCTGCCTTGCGCAGAAGCGATGTGAGCTCCTCCTTTGTGGTAGGGATGCCGTTGACCTTTATCGGGTAGGAGCCGCTCTTGGTCAGATGTCTCTCAACCTCTACCTCGTCTGTGTCGAACTCCTCGAAGGGCCGAGAGCCATTTCTCTTCGTGTTGTCCAGCACGACCCGGATGAGTGCCGCATCGGAACCCCACCTTATCAGATCCGAGAGGCGCTTGCTCCTCTCGGTGCGCGACATTCCAAGGGCTAGCGAGATCGCTATCAGGATCGACGACTTCCCCGAACCGTTGGGGCCGCAGATGAAGTTCACCCCAGGCGAGAACGGGATCTCTGCACTCACGTAAGACATGAAGTTCCTCAGGTACACCGAGCGGATCAACTTTGTCTGTCCCTAACCCTTCTCGACCCGCCAGGCTTACAAATATTGTCTAGGAGAACTGTGAGGGGCAAGACCACATTTAAAACCGCCCCGGCCAATCGGGGAAAGTGCATCCGAGTCGCACACAGACTCCAGAAGACGTGGTCGAGCGTTTCTCCAGAGCCTACAAGGCTAGGCGCTTCGAAGATGTCTACGACATGTACTCCCCAGAAAGCGAGATACGGAGAGGCGTGGACAAGAAGCAGTATGCGTCGAAGATGAGGTCTGCCGTTCTCAGGACAAAGATGGAGATCCTAGAGTCGAAGGTGGCCTCCTCCAGGGTTGAGGGGGACACCGCCAGGGTGACGCTTCTCAGCACGACGAAAAGCATAGTCGGACAGTGGCGCGTCGAGGAGGAGTTCACCTTGAGAAGAGAGGGATCCGAGTGGAGAATCACCTCGACTTCCAAGGTGAGGCAGTGGCCTGTCGGCGGCGGGGAAACCTCGGCCATTCGGGGAAGGATGTGATAACATGTCCGAGGTTTACATCGTTGTCGGTCTATCCGGGGTTGGGAAGTCCTCGGTGATAGAGTATGCTCTTTCGAAAAAGCCCGAGGTTGTAAGGGTGAACTTCGGCGATGCCGTTTTGGACGAGGCCCTGAAGATGAACCTGGTGAAGAGCAGGGACGAGCTCAGGCTTCTCGACGCTGAGGT
>CAYWSC010000033.1:0-11400 GCA_964460695.1 Hadarchaeota archaeon (SeqCode) | reverse complement strand
GTCCTACGGCAGTTCTTGCAAACGCCGCAGACGACGTTCGGGTCCACGGAGACACGGTCTCCAACCGAGACGATGTTCACATCCCTGCCGACCTCTGCCACCTGCCCGGAGAATTCGTGGCCAGGAATCAGTGGCATGTTCACAGTCCATTCGCCGTGGTAGAAGTGAACATCTGTCCCGCATACGCCGCAGGCCTTCACCCTTACCAGGACGTCCTTGTCGCCTATAGTCGGCTCCGGAACGTCCTCAAACCTTATGTCCCCAACGGAATGTAGTACTGCAGCCTTCATAATTCTCGTCTTGAGCGTGTTAACAGTGGGCAAAAAAAGGTTATGCAGCGGGTCGAGATGGTGATCTGAGGCGAGCCGCGGTAACATCTTTGAGGAGGCTCTTCCCTCACCGTCCGATGAAGAAACAACTTGACCGGCTTCTATTGCGCCGGCCTGGCCTGGCTGCGCCTCCCCTCGTCGCGCCATACATGGCCTTCCTATTCCTCCTGACCATGTTCTTCTTCTTTTTCCTCCTGACTTCCGCTGCCGGAAGCGCATTTAGAGCCCTGGGATTTCCGCCACAGGTGGCGATGTTGATCCTTCTCACCTCTCTGGGGGGTAGCTGGATAAACATACCGGTGGCGAGCTTAACCTCGGAGGTAGAAGAGGTGACGTTCGAGCCCGGTTTCTTCGGAATGCTCTATCCGATTCCAAGGGTCGAAAGGGTGGTGCGGGAAACCAAGATAGCCATCAACCTGGGTGGATGCGTCGTTCCGGTCCTGGTTTCTCTGTACCTTCTGACAAGGGTTACCGAGGCGGCCCTGGGATTCTTCATGGGGACTATCTTCGTCTCCGCCGTATGCTTCTACCTTGCGAGGCCCGTCCGCGGGGTAGGTATATCGATACCCATGCTCATACCTCCCATCGCGGCAGCCTTCTCTGCCTTCGTTGTCACCCGTCTGTTGGCGCTGCCGATTGCCGATGCCGCTGCCATTGCGTACGTCTCGGGGGTGCTCGGAGTCCTTCTAGGGGCCGATGTTCTCCATCTCAAGGACGTGAGGACGCTCGCATCTCCGATCGTGAGCATCGGTGGTGCTGGCACCTTCGACGGGATATTCCTCACCGGGATCCTCTCAGTGGTTCTCTTTCCTGCATGACCCGTGGAGTCGAAGGAGGTGCAAATCCCCTAGGCGCGAGGGAGCCTAGTCTTGCCTATGTGTCACTGCCCTAGAAAACTTTAAGTCCTTGTTGCGACTCTTCAAACTGCTATGGGCCACAGAGGGCTCCATGAAGCCTGGATCTTGACTGTTGCCCTGGCCGCGGTATGGGCCGTCCCGGCTAGCATTGCTGCTGGTCCCACCTTCCGAACTGGGTTCATGCTCGTTGGCCAGGTGTTCCCCGCGGAGTGTCCAGTTCCAGGCTGGCTGGACAAGGAGCCGGGCTTCTACTATGTCCTCATCCCGACGGATACCGATAGGCTGGCCCTGACCGAGGAGCAGTCGAAGAGGTACGTGAGGCAGTACTTTCCTAGGACGAAGAGCGAGCTCTTCTCGAAGTATAGGTTCGTCGTCATGCCTGATGCCCACATCAAGCCCTTCACGGGGAAGCAGATTTCGTGGCTGGTAGAGGCGTTCAAGGAGCACGGGGTGTCCCAGCTGGTCACTCTCGGAGCGGATCTCACCGGAAACTACGAGGCGGAATGGCTTGCCTCCCCGCTGCAGAAGCTTCTACCTACAGATATGAGGCGGCAGTCCCGCCTCTCCGGCGGGTTCACGGTCAAGATTCTGAGAGACGATCCGCCGATTCTATCCATGTTCAAGAAGTTCGGGATAGAGAACTGTCCCGGGAGCAGCCCGTTTTCAAAGAACTCGCCGCGCGACGGATCGATCATATGGGGGGAGGCGAGATTCTTCACGGGGCAAAGGGCCCCGTGGCTGATATCGTGGAAGCTCGGTTCAGAAGGAGGGCATATCTGGGCCGTTTCCGACGATCTTGATCATCGGTGGTGGTCGCCCGGCGGGCTCACCTCCGAGTCCACAAACCCATATGCAGGCGATGTGTTCCTCAACATAGTCTACTACTCGATAGGCAGACGCCTCCCCGAAGACATAGAGCTTGTCCACACGCTCCGCACAAGGTTCGAGCTCTACCTGACCAAGAGGGGCCTCATCACCGGAGTCCTGGAGCTGGCTGACAGGTTCGGCGCCAACACCGTGAAGGTCGAGAAGGAGCTCGGAGGTCTTGAAGAGACGTTTAGGGAGGCCCAGGATGAGTATGCTATGGGCAACTATCAGGAGGCTATGACCCGGCTGGACCAAGCTATGAACCAGGCCGAGGCTATTCTGGAACACGCGTTTAGAGTCAAGAAGAGCGCCATGTTCCACATATACATTATCGAGTGGCTGACGACAATGGGCGTACTGCTTCTAAGCGGCTCCATTCTATACAGCCTTATGATCAGGAGGAGGGTCTACAAGGAGGTAGCCTCCACAAGGTTCATGAGGCCAGAGGAGTGAGATCCCCATGCTCAGGCGCCACCTAAGAAGCTATCTCGCCCTCGTTCTGATCGTCGTTGTCGTATCTACGGCCTGGACGACCATCGCCTGGGTGTGGAGGCAGAGGACGCTCAAACCGCTGGACTTGAGATGCCCTAGCGAGTTGTTCGCAGCAGCAAGGGGAGAGAGGACGATATCGGTCGCTGTCTCGCCCGAGCGAAAGATGGACGATCTCGAGTTCAGATTTAGGTGTCTCTTCAGGAGGGACCCCTCCACCGCCCTCAACAGCTCAATACTCAAAGGGCAGGTCGACTCGACCTCCGCTCTCCTCGCTGCATGCCGGCCCATATCGGAGCGCCTGAGCATGTTGGAGGATATGGGAGCCGAGAGGTTCGTCGTGGTTCACGAGGCCCCACTGACCAACGGGAAGGGGGACACCGTCGTGCTAGTTGACTTCGCCAAAGTCTATTCGTTCCTATTCGAGCCGAGGCACGAGAACGAATCCGTTACCACCTTTGCCTTTCTCTTGAACTCTTCGAGAAGCCTTGTTGGATACTTCGAAGGATACGCCACCCCCATCTTGGCGAAGCGTACCGGTGCAAAGCTCATGGGGAAGGAGAGGCTGTTGAAGCTGGTGAGGATCAAGGAAGGTCCGGACGAGAAGACTTACGTTGAGAACCCCATGGGTGGTGAGCTTTCTCTGAGGGATCTCCCAGCCTGGGGAGAGGTCCGCTTCTCTTCCCCCGATCAGAACGAGGCGTACGGCGTAACCCTCGTCGTGAAGGAGGGCATGATGGAGACCGGGGACCTTCTCCTAGTGGCGGAGACATACGGGGAAGGCGTCTGGTACGAGGACTGCTCTGGATTCTGGCTGGTGAAGACGGGGAGGTACGATGAGGTTCAGTAGCGTGGTCATGTCAGCTGGGATATTCCTCCTGATACTTCTCGCCCTATCCTCACCTGCCCAGGGCGCTCGCCCTGTCTTCCTCGTCGGGTGCTTCAATGGACAGACATATCCTCCAACCTTCTGTGAAAACTTCACGTCTGCTGTTTCCCGTATCGCCGAGGAGGCCGTTTCGCGCGAGCTTGGCGAGGAGGTCTCCGTCAGGGTTGTATCGGACTGGCAGCTCCTCCTCGACGAACTGAACATGCCGAATGTGGTCGGCGCGGTGATCTCCATCAAGCAGGGGCTTTTCCACCTCCCAGAGCTTAGGCAGGCAGAGCTGATCGACTCGTTCAAAAGGGGCCTTGGTCTGGTCGGTATACATGGCGTCGGCTATGTCCCGTGCTTCGGGAACGTTTCTATCCTCGTCTTCCCGCTCGGCGGAAACAAGGTTGCCGCAGGCCGCATACACAGGAACAGGTACATAACCTCGGTTCACACACACGTCAAGCTCGTGAATACGTCGATAACCACACGCCTCCCTGAAACCCTTGTCATCCCTGACTCAGGGGTGGTCTACAGGTATCCGATCCCTGCGTCAGGATGGTGGGCCCCGCCAGAGGGAAACTTGACCGTGCTGTACATGTGCACGACTGCCAACAGATCTTTCCCCGTTCCCTCGATAGTGACCTATCAGAACTCTAAGGGAAGATCCGTTACATTTGCAGGGTTGGAACACACCGATTCTACGGGCAGGTATTCGCGTGACCCCGGCTGGTTCAACCATTCGCTGAGTCTGCCGGAAGTCAGGGAGCTGCTCTCAAGATCGATAAGCTACGTTCTCGAACCGTACGCGCAGAGGGACCTTCTCGGCAGCCGGGTCTCCCAGGCTGAGGCGTTCTTCGACTCCAAGTTGAAGTCTCTGGAAGAAGAGCTAGACCGCGCGGAAAGGGCGAAGAGGTCTCGCCGCGCGGCAGCCTTGCTTGAGACGGTACTGATCAGCGGTGTGTCCGCAGCTGTTTGCATCCTCATCTTCTACTACGGCTTCCTGCACCACTCTTCCGCCCATCAGGAGGAGCGAGGGTAGCGAGCCGCAGTTGCGGGGATCCCAGCATCTCGAACGATCGCTACGGCGGGAACAAGTAGACAAGTTCACAAGTTCCTGACGGGATGCTGCAGACTCGGGCGCTAGGTGTGCCTGACCTTTCACCGTAGGCTGTGATCGTGGCGGTGCAATGAAAAGCTACTTATTCGGGCTATGAGGCGCAGAGGCCATGCCTGTCGAATCCGACAGGGCCGGGTTTAAGAACATCGTGATCCTCGGTCTGGTCAGCTGTCTCACCGACATCAGCTCGGAGATGGTTTATCCTCTTCTCCCCCTCTACATGACCATCAAGCTGGGCGTAGGCCCCTCGATAGTCGGCCTAGTCGAGGGGATAGCAGAAAGCCTCGCGAGCCTCCTCAGAGTCGGATCCGGCTACGTGTCCGACAAGATAGGGAGGAGGAAGCCCCTCGCGATAGCTGGCTATTCGTGCTCGACCGTAGGCAAGGTCCTCTTCTACCTCTCTACCACCTGGACGTGGGTCCTCTCTGGGCGTGTTGTTGATCGATTCGGAAAGGGGATCAGAACCGCTCCGCGGGATGCCCTCATCGCCGAGTCATCGAAGGAGAAGTCGAGGGGGCGATCATTCGGCCTTCACAGAGCCCTCGACACGGCTGGCGCCGTGGTGGGGGCAAGCCTAGCCTTCTTCTTCCTCGTCGCCTACCACGGAGACTACAGAAAGGTCTTCCTGGTATCGCTGGTCCCAGCTGCGGCAGGAGTCGCGCTCCTGTTCCTCGCCAAGGAGATGCGTAAACCTAGACCCGGCATGGCGAGGAAAGTGAAGTTTGAGTGGTCAAAGCTGGACCGCAGGCTCAGGAGATTCCTGCTCGTGATTTTCCTCTTCTCGCTCGGAAACTCCTCGAACCAGTTCCTCATTCTGAGGGCGAAGAACCTGGGATTCACGGTCGAGATGAGCATACTTCTGTACGTGGCCTTCAACGCCATCCACGCCCTCACCTCGTATCCGCTCGGAGGGCTCTCCGACAGGGTGGGGAGGAGGAAGCTGCTGGTGTTCGGGTACGCTGCCTACGGACTCGTCTACCTGGGTTTTGCGCTGGCCCCCGCCAAGTCCGTCCTATGGGCACTATTTCCCGCGTACGGGCTGTACCTCGGGGCCACGGAAGGTGTAGAGAAGGCCTTCCTATCGGATATGGCTCCGAGCCATCTCAAGGCAACTGTGATAGGTCTTCACGCCACCCTCGTAGGCGTGGCTCTTCTGCCAGCATCGATAGTTGCAGGCCTGCTGTGGAGCCTGCTCGGCCCGACGGCCACGTTTCTCTTCGGCTCGGCCGCCGGCCTACTCGCAGCTGCAGCCCTTTGGACTATCAGATGAGCTCATCGCAAAGCGACAATCTCGCCGTATATCTCAGGGCGCCTTGTGAGGAGGGGAAAGCACTTGCTCCCCCGTCTCTCGGAGAAGGATCGGGCGCTGAGGGTGGCAACGACCATCTCTTCTTCTATGACGGCCGTGTTGCTCTCCGCGACCACCTCGCCCTGAGGATCGAAGACGATTGTCCCGCCGGCGTGGCTGGTCCCCTCGCCTGCATAGCCTGCCTGGTTGGTAACGACGTAGAACACGCCGTTGTCGAAAGCCCTCGATGCGTAGACCTTCCTGTAGAATCTCTTCTGGTCGGAGACAATCCTCTTTTCGCCCCTCCTCCCGCGTGCAAACCTAGCTGCGTGGGGCGCTAGGATGACCTCGGCTCCCTTCAGAGCGAGGATCCTGGGAACCTCTGGGAAGAGGTTGTCGTAGCATATCACGATGCCGACAATGCACCTCCCTACGTCGATCGGATTGATCTGCGAGCCGGGGCGGTAGTAGAAGTACTCGTCTCCAGACATGTGGAGCTTCCTCTGTTTTCCTAGATAGCCATCGGGTCCCACCACCACCTGGGCGTTGTACTGTACCCCGGACTCGATCTCGCCGAGGCCTGCACAAACAACCACTCCGTATTCTCGGGAGATTGTCTCCAGCCGCCTCACCGACGGTCCGTCTGGGATCTTCTCCGCATGGCTCCACGCCTCAGGGCTGCACCAGTGACCGGTGATGACGAGCTCTGGGAAAAGGACAAGATCCGCCCCGGATTCGGACGCCTTCGATGTCCAGTCCTCCACCTTCTCCAAGTTCTTCTCGGTCTTCCCGATCTCCCCATTCATCTGGACGGCGGCGACGGTAGTGTCCTTCAAGCGGACCACTTGTAGGTGTTGGTCAGGTTCGCCTGGCGGCCCAGAGGACGGCGTTGTACAGGACCTTTTGGACGTTGGGATTCGTCATTATCCTAAAGGTTTCGTGGCCGGGTCTGAAGTAGAATACGCGTCCCTTCCCCAAGGTGAAGGTGACGCCGGACCTAAACCACTCGCCGCCCTCGAAGGTAGATTTGAACACCACGTCCTCTGGATCAGGAATGTCAAACGGCTCCTTGTACATCTCCGTCTGGGGTATGACGAAGTCGTTTATGCCGTCGGCGATGGGGTGGTTCGGATCGACGACGTGTATCTTCTCGGGCTTTCCGTCTTCTCGCCACCCGCCCAGGGAGCACGACCTCCCCGTCAAAGTGGTAAATGGCTTTGAGTAGTGCGCTGAGTGCAGTGGTATGAATCCCATGCCCTCGTTTCTAACGCGTCCGACCACTCTCTCGACGGCCGTGTCGCTCACATCTTGGTGCCTCTGATGCCCCCACCACATGAGGACATCTACGCTCTGCAGTAGCTCTTCTCCTAGGCCCTCGCCGGGGTCGCTGAGAAACGAAGTCTTCGCCTCCACGTCTGGCTTCGAGTTGAGATAGCCGGCGATGTCAGCGTTCATGCCCCTCGGGTATACGTCCCTCGGCTCGGTGCCCTCCGACCATACCAGAACCTGTATCTTCTCCATCGGCATCCTCGGCCACCAACTGTCTGGCCGCAATAAAAATTGCTTGGAGGCTTGGAAGACTGTGGAAAAGGGGAAAGCTTGAAATTCAAAGATGCCGGCGGTTCGCTGATGAAGAACTTCGTAAAGAGTAAGCTTCGCTCCGGGGAAGTATCATTAGGCACATGGATAAGCATTGGACATCCAGATGTTGCGGAAAGACTTGCCCTAGTCGGCTTCGACTGGCTGACCTTCGACACCGAGCATAGTCCTCTCAGCCTCGAGACCGTGCAGACGATGATGCAGGCGATGAGCTTCACGGATAGATGCGTCCCTCTGGTTAGGCTGAGGTGGAACGATCAAGTTCTGATCAAACGAGTGCTCGACATAGGTGCCTACGGGGTCATAGTCCCGTATGTCAACAGTGCCGAGGAAGCGGAGAAAGCGGTTCGGTCATGCAGATATCCACCAGAGGGCATAAGGGGGGTCGGGCCCCGGAGAGCCATGCTTAGGGATCCAGAGTACATCAAGACTGCGAACGAGGAGGTCCTCGTGGCGGTGATGGTCGAGACAGAGGAAGCTCTGGGCAGGCTGGACGAGATCTTCTCCGTGGAGGGCGTTGATGCCTGCTTCATCGGCCCGTGGGACCTGTCTACGAACCTGGGGATGGGACCTCCGCCGAACTGGGATGACCCTAGGTTCGTAAGAATCCTCGAAGACGTCGTAGAGGCGTCGGAGAGGTGCGGCATAGCGCCCGGTATTCTCTCCACAGCGGAGACTATCGAGAAGGTGCTACAGATGGGGTTCAGGTTTTGCGCGATCGATGCCGATTCAACCTTCCTCACCAGGGATGCCGAGGCCGCGTTGAGGGCCGCTAGGGCCAAGCTTCGGGGAAGAGACGGCTCTCCGTAGGGTTCAGAGTTGTTACTCGGCGGAGAGCCTCTTGGATACCAGCTCAATCGCCGGCTCTAGCCCGTCCCTATAGGTGAAGAAGTTGACTCCATCGACCGGGGTTCGAGAGACGGCCAAAGCGGTAGAGGCGACCTTTTCGTCTCCCAGGTAGATTATGGGCAAGACAGACGGTCCACCGGAGAACATTCTCGCGGCCCTATCGGCCTCCAGGGCGACCGCCTCTTCGGGCACCGCCGCGTCGATCTCATCGATGCTTCTCTGCTCGGGCAGACCGAGGAACCACGTGACCATCGAGGCCGCCTCTGATTCTTCGAAGCCACCCTGCGAGATGTACCTTGCGAGGGCTGCGGCCTCCTTGTTGAGGCAGGCAGGGCCTGGGTCGTCGGGATAGTTACGATAGATCATTGGGGAGACCACGTCGAGCAGCCGCCTGAGCCGGCTGTAGCGTTGGCCGACCAGGCCGGACAGGCACGGGGTGAATATGTAGGCTCCCATCTCGGCCCCCATCTCTTTGACTACGTCGGTCACATTTTCGAAGTGCTCTATGGTGCAGTCCGCGCGGAAGGACAGCCAGTCGCAAACACCCGGAAGCGAGGTCAAGAGGTTGGCTACCTCGAACGGCTCCCTTTGAAGAGTCTGTGAGAGGCGTCGGTCGACGATGGACTTGTAGAGAGTCCTGACATCCCTCTTCATGCGGCCAAAGTCGTACCCCATTTCCTTTGCCTTCTGCTCGCATACGTGGCAGAAGCAGGTGAAGAAGGCCCCTAGTCCGGAGGCGGGAGAGGCGAATCTACATCCATCCAGCATCAGCCCCTTTGCCTCGGTCTCTGACAGAGCGGATTCTACGGTGGAGATGTTCTTTTCACGAACCTCCTTTCTGTTGGGGCAGGTCGAGCCAAACCACTCCCTTGGCACGCCCTCGATATCCACCGCCAGAAAGCTCTCGTCGGAGAACTCTCCAGACCTGGAGAAAGTCCCCGTGCAGACGTACGTATCCAGCCCGACGTCTCTGGCCATTTCGTGCTGGTCTCTCGCCGAGCCGAGAACCATCACCGAGAACCCAAGGTCCTTGAGCATCCTTACCGATCCCTGTGGGTCCTTCGATGAGATTCCGTGCATCCAGAGTTCAACCATGTTCAAAACCTCCCCGCTGGACGAGACGTCTGGGATTTGGCTTAAAGTCTTTCGTTCCTCCCCAGGACGGCCGACGAAAACTATGACTTGTTGCTTCGCAGCACGAAGACGCCTGAAACGCCGCCGGCGACCGCCGCTGCGAGGACGATGACTCCCCGTATGTAGATCCAGTTCAGCTTCCGCCTCAGAAGCGGTCCGCTTGCGTTCAGCGGGATCAGCACGGCCTCGCACCGGTCGGGGTTCCTCCAGACCAGAACAAGCCTCCCTGTCGATCTGTCAAACCTCTTGAGATAGGAGCCACCTCCATAGGAGACCCAGTTGGGAGGCAGAAAGACCTGTACCAAGTGGCTCGAGTTGCTAGGAGAACTGGCAGCGATGGGAAACGACGTAGGCGATCCTTTCCTGCACGGGTATCTTGCCCGAATGGCCACATCTATGGCATCATGCGTCGAGTTCGAGACGAGCAGCTCCACATCCTCGTCTGTGAGACGTATCTGGATGCCATCTGTCGGAGAGACGATGGGTTCGGCGAGGAGGCTTCCGCTTCCTATGGGCCAGGATAGAGCTATCGTGGTGTTTCGGCATCCTGCTATCGTTGTCACGAGCTTTAGGTCTGTCTCGTTCTGAAAGAACAGGGTCTCGTTAACATCTACGCAAAAGGCACTCACAAGGCTTAGAACCATGAGCGCCATGATGCAAGTGAGGGCTTTGCCAACTCTCATAGTGAAACCCCGCTACTGGCCACGAGCATCCCGATGCACAAGAGACAGAGCCCCCTGTTCTTGGGGTCCTTCGACGCGATTGTGCCAAAGCCCAGAATCGCGAGGACTGTGGCCAGAGCCCTAACAGCGGCTCTACCCCGCTCGGCCATGGTTGCCTTGAGTTTGAGTTCGTCCAAGCGGAGCCAGGTCCTCCGCAGCTGTGACTGGAGCTCTCTCACCTTCATTCGCGCCAGCCGGTTATCTTCGGCTGCTGCCGGATCCAGCGATCCAAACGAGGACAGGTTGGACGATGCCTCTGTGAGCCTTGCAGCTATCGAATCCGCTTCCATCTGGACACGGGCTATTGTCTCGGAGTATGGTTCGGCTGAGGCGAGGTACAACACAAAAAGGAAAGACGCCGGTGCGAGGATTATGAGGGGTCTCACTCCTCACCACCCGGCGAATATTCCTGTTGGCTGCCACCAAAACGAGCATCCCTGCTCTCCCATGTTGACTGAGGCGGTTGGACACATCGATCTTGGATAGCATGTTGCGTACACGTCGACCGTGTAGCCGATTGTGTATCTGTGGCCCTGCACCACTTCGAAGGGTTGGTTGACCACCTTTCCGTCAATGATCAGGTGGTAGCCCGAGGTGTATCCGGCGTAGGTGTAGAGAGTCTTCTTTATGACGTAGGTTGCAGAATCGATGTCCCTTAGGAATCCTGTGACCACGATGCGTGCAGCCGCGTACGGGGTTCCAACGAATACCTCTGCGCAGAGGCCGAAGTCAAACCTTGCAGTTGCAGGTCCGGATAGGTCCGTCCATTTGAGGTCTCTGTGCATCCAACCCCTCAGGTGTATGCCGCCAAGGACGGCGGTGTAGGCGGCGAGGCCTAGTTCGCCGGCCCGGTGCCAGATGGTGTATGCGCTGTTTCCCCACGAGCTCATCTTTCCGGCCCAACAGTAGTCAGGAGAGCCGTAGACCTGGTCGTAGGCAAGGGCTTGGTTGACAGCCAAGAGGATGAGGATTAGGGTTGATGAAAGGATTGCCAGTCTCATGGTGCCACGCCTCACGGGTCTATGCATGGTTGTGTGGAATCTTTGAGAAGGACGATGTCTGCTTTGGCGAAAAGTCCTAAGTCTGCCTTTCAGTGTGGCGTTTGTCGATCCGTAACGACTTTCGGGACGGCGTGCCATGTCAGGAGATGAATGCGTGACCGGGTTCGTCAGTCCGCAGAGTAGACGGCCAGCGGCTTCTACTTGATCCCTCCGCCCTACTCGACGTAGTCTGTTTACTCTAAGGGCACCTAGGATACTGGCCAGTTTGATGCAA
>CAYWSC010000032.1:0-11451 GCA_964460695.1 Hadarchaeota archaeon (SeqCode) | reverse complement strand
GGTGAGGTTGTACACCTCAAGGCTCGCAATGACCAGCAGCGTCTGGTCCGACGAGAGCTTGACTGGCTTTCCATGCGGGTTCGAATAGTAACCGCCGTTATCTCGGTCTCGAAACTCCGAGTCGAGGAAGCCTAGGACCTGTTTGGATGAGTGTATGTATTCGGACTGCCTCTCCCCTGCTAGGCCGGCCTGAGAGAGGATCATGAAAACAAGTATGGCGACCTGCACCGTTGCCAAAGCATCTCTTCTAGGGGGCTTTGTCCCAATAAATCTTAGGCCGGCTCTGGGATGAGCCACCGGCACAGGTCTTAGAGCTGTGCTATGAGCAGATGTGAGCGATGTCAACCAATTGTGTGCTTCAGTAAGATTTATTAGACCTTCGAGGGGCACGATGGTGCCTTACAGGTGGAGGCAGAAGCCTATGGGTGGAGAAGCAGGCGGAAAGAAGACAGTTGGAATACCGGTGCTAGTTCTCTCAGTGATCATCGTCGCGGTGATCGTAGGAGCAGCAGTCTACCTAGCAGTCAAGCCGGCGAAGGAAGGGAAGCCGACGAACCAGACTCAAGAGCCTATCAAGATAGGAGTCATGATGTGTCTCTCCGGCGACCTCGGCCCTGTGGGGCCCGGGCTTGTCGAGGGCGCGCAGCTGGCAGCTTGGGAAGTCAATAGAAGCGGCGGCGTGAACGGGCGCATGATCAAGCTGATAGTCGAGGACACGGAGACGAAGTCGGAGAAGGCCGTGGAAGTGGGCAGCAAGCTCATCGATATCGATGGAGTCCAGGTGATAGTGGGGCCCATGATGTCTCCCAGCGTGCTGTCTCTCGCAGAGAAGGCCAATAGTGCCCACGTAGTTCTGATCAGCCCGTCCGCGACGGCACCGAAGGTGTCGGATGCGGGCGAATACGTCTTCAGAGTCTGTCCCTCGGACGTCCTTCAGGGCAAGGCTCTGGCGGACGTCGCCAAGGCGAAGGGATACACCAAGGTAGCTACCCTTGTCGTCAACAACGACTACGGTGTCGGATTGCAGGACACCTTCGAGAAGGACTTCCCTGGACAGGTGGTAGCGAAGGTCAAGTTCGAGTCAGGAAAGGGTGACTACAGGACTGAGCTGGAGACCATCAAGGCTAAGAATCCAGAGGCTATAATGCTCGTGGCATACCCAGAGAGCGGAACGGTTATTCTCAAGCAGGCAGGCGAGCTTGGCCTCAATGTGGAGTGGCTCGCGGCCGAAGGCATCGCCGATCCAAAGATGCTGGAGAGGCCTGAGGTCATTCCTCAGATGGAGAAGATGCTCCTGACCAAGCCCTCCAGCCCGAAGAGCCTGATCGCATATCAGCACTTCCTCAAGCTGTACCACGAGAAGTATGGAAGCGACAAGGATCCGGGCATCTACGGAGACTACGCATACGACGCCACTATGATGGCGATCATGGCCATCGCCTACGGCGGAAACGACGGCGAGAAGATCAAGGACGCCCTCTTCTTCGTGGGAAACCACTACAAGGGGGCGACAGGTGACAAGACGTTCGACGAGAATGGAGATGTCACATCCGACTTCGACATACTTGCCGTCAAGGACGGAAAGATGGTCACGGTTGGAAAGTGGGTGAACGGGCAGGTCACGCTCTCCGAGTGACGTCTCAGCCGATAAGTGTTTGAAGGGATCCGGCAGGCAGCTGCCGGACCTCAATTTTTCAGTCTAGCCTCCCTCCAGGCTGCAGAAGGCAGGGTGTTTGTCTTGGCGGTGACTGTTCACGTCCTCGTGGACGACTGTGCTGGCTACAACACTGTTGGAATTAGGGCCGAACACGGCCTTTCACTTCTCGTCGAGACTGGGAAGACCTCCATCGTCTTCGACACTGGCCAGTCAGGGTCTTGGCTTCACAACGCGGAGTTGATGGGACTTGAGACGCTCTCTGCGGATCTGCTAGTCCTCAGTCACGGTCACTTCGACCACACGGCCGGACTCCCCTATCTCATACCTACGCACGAGCGTATGCGGCTTGTGGCCCACCCAGGCTGCTTTGAGAGAAAGCTTGACGAGGATGGGAGCGACGTCGGATGTCCCCTCGGACTTGAGGAGATAGAAGAGCGCTTTCGACTCGAGCTGGTCGAGGAGAGCGGCGAGATAGCGCCTGGTGTGCATCTCCTAACATCCCTTGAGAGGCGATACGAGGACCCGGGAACCGTCGTGTACCACGAGGTGGATGGGAGGCGTGAGCCCGATCCGGTTTGGGAGGACTCGTCGCTTGTTGTCGAGACGGAAAGGGGCCTGCTCGTCTTGTGCGGCTGTGCCCATGCGGGCATCATTAACATTATCCATGCAGCAGCCGATCTGGGCGATCTCTACGCCATTATGGGAGGCCTACACCTCCTGGAGTCGCCTTCGAAGAGGCTGCGCCGGGTGGTCGGCGAGATGAGAAGCCTCGGGGTCTCGGCGGTCTACCCGGGCCACTGTACTGGAGAGGAAGCCACCTGTCTGATGAAGAGGGAGATGGGTGCTAGGAGGATCTACGCGGGACAGAGCATCACGATTTAGAGTCCTGGGATTCCCCTAGGTAGAGTTTCCCTATGTCCTTGTGTTCGAGTATCTCCCTTCCCGTCCCTTCGAAGACCTTCCTCCCCATTGCCAAGACGTAGCCGCGGTCGCATATTGAGAGGGACTTCTTGGCATTCTGCTCGACGAGTAGGATGGAGGTGCCCATGTCCCTTATTTCCTTTATAGTTTCGAGCGTCTCGGCGACAAGAGCTGGGGACAGACCTGCCGTGGGCTCGTCGAGCAGGAGCACCTTTGGCTCGGTCATCAGGGCTCTGGCCACCGCAAGGGCCTGCCTCTCGCCGCCGCTGAGGTTCACCGCCTTGGTGTCGATCTTGTCTTTAAGGATGGGGAAGATTTCGAGCACCTCGGAGAGCCTGTCTTCATAGCCGTCCCTAATGTAGGCTCCCATCTGGAGGTTCTCCCTGACGGTGAGGCTCGGAAAGGCATTGTCGAGCTGAGGCACGTAGCTCAAACCCCTCCGGACGACTTTGTCTGGCCGCACGCCGACAATGCTCTCTCCGTCAAGCCTGATGTCTCCTGCAACCGGCCTAAGGATGCCGAAGATGGTCTTCAGCAATGTACTCTTGCCGGATCCATTTGGGCCGATCATGACGACTATCTCGTTGTTGTCGAGAAAGATGCTGACGTCTCTGACAATTATCATCTTTCCGTATCCCGACGAGACGCTTTCGACTTGCAGGAGCATCTCAGCCACCTAGATATGCGTCTATCACCTGTTCATTGGTCTGGATTTCCTCCGGCTCTCCCTTTGCCACCACCCTTCCCCTCGCCAGCACGTAGATGGTCTCGCAGAAGTTCATGACTATGTCCATGTTGTGTTCGACCACTAGGAAGGTCTTCCCCTCATTCCTAAGCTCGACTATTCTGTCGAAGATCTTCCTCGCCAGGGTCGGGTTTACGCCGGCAACCGGCTCGTCGAGGAGGATGAGCAGCGGGTCTATCATAAGCGCCCTTCCAAGCTCGAGGAGCTTCTGTTGACCGCCGGAGAGGTTTCCCGCGTACTCGTGTGCGAGGTGGTCGATCTCTAGGAAAGAGAGCAGCTCCATTGCCCTCTTGACGAGCTGTGCTTCCTGCCTTCGAACCTCGCCCCATGTGAGGAACACCCGTGTCAGCCTCTCGCCTAGCTGCCCCCGCGGGGGGACAAGCATGTTCTCCAGAACCGTCATTCGTGGAAAGACCCTGGTTATCTGGAAGCTGCGGACCAGCCTCCTCTGGGCAATCTCGTGGGGAGGAAGGCCTGTTATGTCATCTCGGTTGAAGACGACTCTTCCACCGTCTGGGTTGTAGTGACCCGATACGACGTTTATCAGGGTGGTCTTGCCCGACCCGTTGGGACCTATGAGGCCGACTATGGTGCCCTCTTCGACCTCCAAGTCAACCCCGTCGAGAGCTCTGAGACCGCCGAAGTGCTTGTGCAGATCGTTGATCTCCAGGATGGCCAACTACTTCGTCACCTTCCTCTCGGGGAGTATGCCCTGAGGCCTATACATGAGGAAGATTATCATCAAGAGACCTATCACTATCCACCTGAGGTTAACTTGGGTCCCTGCAGAGACAGCTATCAGATCCTTGAGAATCCTTGTGGATCTCTCGAAAAGCTGTATTACGAAGGCGCCCAGTAGAACGCCGTAGTTGTTTGCCATGCCGCCGACGATCATCATCGTCCAAACCGAGAAGGTGAGCAGCGGCATGAACATGTCAGGGCTGATGAAGGTCGTGTAGTGGGCGAAGAGGCTCCCTGCCGCACCGGCCATAGCCGAGCCCAGGACCAGGGACTTGGTCTTGAAGGAGAAGATGTCCTTGCCCAGGGCCTCGGTGGCCACCTCGTCCTCCCTTATCGCCTTTAGCACGCGCCCGAACGGCGACGCCACTATCCGCTCCAAGATGACTAGGCATACGATTACTGCAGCCCAGACGATGGATAGATAGAGGAAGGAGGAGAGCCCTCCCACAGATAGACCAAGGGGTCTGGGGATCCCTCTTATCCCCATGGGTCCCAGGCCATATGAACTCTCATTCAACAATATGAGCCTGACGATCTCCGCGGCCGCGATAGTCGTTATCGCAAGGAAGTCCTCCCTCAGCTTCAGGGTCGGCACGGCGAAGAGGAAGCCGAAGAAGCCCGCCACTATGATGGCACAGACGAATCCCACCGGGAATGGGAGGCCTGCAACTGTCAGTATGGCGGAGACATATGCTCCAATAGCAAAGAAGGCCACCTTTCCGAAGTTCATGAGCCTCGTGTACCCCGCCTCGATGTTTAGGCTGAGGGCCAGGATTCCGAATATCCCGACATATGTCATGGTGTCGACGATGTAGGAGAGTATTCCGACCATTTCACTCAAGCTCCGATCCCATGAGACCTGTAGGTTTGAAGAGGAGGACCACTATGAGCACTACAAAGGCTATAGCGGGTCTATATCCTGTGGAGAGGGATAGTGCTGAAAGGACGACTACCCCTATGTTTTCGGCGAATCCGAGGATGTATGCGGCGAGTATCGTTCCGTAGAGGTTTCCAAGCCCGCCGAGAATGACGACGGCGAAGGCTGATAGGAGGACCTCCCACCCCACTAGGGGAACGAGTCTCGTGTCGGCCGCGCGGAGGACGCCTCCCAGCCCGGCTAGACCTGCCCCTATGAACCAAACCCAGATGAGGACTTTCTCAACGTCGATTCCGCATGCCATGGCAAGGGAGGGATTGTCTGCCGTAGCCCTCATGGCCCTTCCCATCTTGGTCCTCGTCAGGAAGAGGTGGACCAAGGTGACTGCAATCACTGAGGTCACTACGATGACGACCTGCAGGCTTGTCATGACGGCTTCGGCTCCGAGGAACCTGAGGCTGTAGGTCTTCGTGTTCAGGTTGTACCACTGGAACTTGGAGCCCCAGATCTGCTGGATTATGTGCCTGATGATGAGGCCCAGCCCGATGGAGGAAACCATGAGGGAGATCCTCTCCGCCCCCTTGTTCCTCAGAGGTCTAAACACCAACAGCTCGGAGGCAACTCCGACGGCTCCAGCGAAGACGAATCCGCCGATGAGTGAGACAAGGATGTTCTGGCTGATGCTGCGGTTAAGCGCGAACCCGAAGTACGCGCCCGCAGCTATCATCTCGGCATGTGAAAAGTTGGCGAACTTGAGGATCCTATAGACGAGCGTGAGCCCTATGGAGACGAGGGCATAGATGCTCCCGGTGAGAACTGAGTTCACCAGCACTTGGAGGGCATTTATGGCCATCCGTTAGCAGGCCTGATCCGAGTGGTTTATATATAACACATACAGGGCCACAACTGTGCATTTGTGTATCGTTGGGACCGCACCCAAACGGGCACAACGGCCCGCCGCACTCGCGGTAGTAAGGGCCGTCTGGTGCCTACTTTCGGTGGTCTCCCTTCTCCCGTTCCTCCAGCCAAGCGCTATGGCCCGACAGACCTCCTTCCGCAACATGACTGTCGAGGAGGCCCGCCACCTCCTAGAGGCTGAGCCATCCCTATTCGTACTTGATGTGAGAAGCAGGGACGAGTACATTTCTGGTCACATTCCCGGCGCGACCAACATACCCTACACAGAGCTTCAAACGAGGAGGGGCGAGCTGCCAGCTGACACCGGAACGCCTCTTCTCGCGTACTGCAGGTCCGGCTTCCGATCCACCATAGCCTCTAGAACCCTGGTCAGCCTCGGATTCGAAAACGTGACAAACATGATCGGAGGCATACTGGCGTGGAAGAGGAAGGGGCTCCCGGTGGTTAAGGGGGAGGAGCCCGGAGAGAAAGAAATCCGTGAACATCTCCTTTTCTTCCTTGGAACTGGCGTCCTGGCTTTCGCAGGGAAGGGCTGGAGAAAAAGGGTTCGAAGGTCTTTGCGATAGCCATTTCAACGACTCGCTCCAAATTCACCCCATGTCGTTCGGAGTCGGGGTTTGGTCGCACAGGATAACGGATTTCGGCGGCGAAGGAGAGGTCGAGACACACGCCGAGCGCCTGGCTGAGGCCGGCGTAGATCTGATCATCCCCTGCGTCAAGAATCCGCCCGGCTGGGTGGACTTCTTCACCGAGCGTGCTGAGGTGGATCCGAACTATCCTGAGTGGGATCCACTGATGGTTCTCATCGCTTCGTGCAAAGACCTCGGTATCAAGGTTCACCCCTGGTTCTGCGTGTTCACCGAGGGGCAGGGATCACGGCTCCTCGCAGAGCACCCAGAGTACGCTGCCTCCTTGGACTCCGAGCGCCGCTGGGCCTGTGCCTGCCGCCCCGAAGTTCAGCAATACGTCCTAGAGCTCTACAAGGATCTCGCCACGAGGTACAAGCCGGATGGGCTTCACCTGGACTATATCAGGACTGGGGGCCTCTGTAGGTGTGAGTACTGCAAACAAGAGATGGCAACACAGGGCGTAGACGTAGAACAGGTGAGGCGGAGAGACCCGGGATTCCAGCGCTGGGTCGAGTGGAGGAGATCGAGAGTTACCCACTTTGTCAGGGCCCTGCACGACTTCGCCTCGGAGACCGGCCTCGAGGTTTCGGCGGCAGTCTTCGCCGACTATCCCAGCTGCGTCGAGGAGCAGGGACAAGACTGGGTCGGCTGGTCCGAGGCTGGAATAGTAGACCTCCTCTGCCCCATGAACTACACGAACTCTACCCTCTCGGTAAGGTCCAGGACCATCTGCCACCTAAGCCTGGTCAAGGGGAGAACCCCAATATGGGAGGGCCTAGGGAGGTCAAGCAGCATCTCTGAGCTCACCCCTCGAGCATTGTCGGCGCAGGCCAGGTCTGTGATCGAGTTGGGAGCCCAGGGCTTTGTTGTCTTCCACTACGGCGCCCTGAACGATTCGGATCTAGAGGAGATACGGATGCTGAAGAGACGCGGCATAGATTCTTAAAGACGCGCCGCGAGCGCGCTGGCGGGAAAGTCCCTGCTCGGTTGCGGAGGGTCTTCCATGAAACTCGACAGGCTCAGGGAGCGCTTCGAAAGCTACGTGACTGTGCTCAGACCAGATAGAGACGAGCCGGAGTGGTGGGCCGGTGCTCCTTCAGTCGCCCTGGGGCCGGATGGCTACACCTACCTTGCGGCCAGGATGCGGGAGGCCATCTCGCCTAGGGGCAGAAGGGGATACGAGGTTCGAATACTGAAAAGCACGGACGGGGTGTCGTTCAGCCCCATAGCTCGGCTTAGACGCGAAGACGTTCCGATAGACGGGTTCGAGAGGCCCTCCCTTCTATGCGATGCGCGGAACGACTCGTTCAGAATCTATCTGTGCGGCCCGTGGCCCAAGGGGGGAGAGGGAAACTGGTGTATACTCAAGCTCGAAGACGTGGATTCGCCGGAGGAGTTCGATCCGTCGACGGCCAGTCCGGTTCTATGCGCGCCGGGCAGGAGGGATGAAAGGGACTACGGGGTGGTCGGGTACAAGGATCCCTTCGTTTGGCGCGACGGGGATCTGTACAGGATGGTCGTAATAGGTTACCCTCCTGAGAGGGTGTACCAGTTCCAGTCAAGGGACGGCGTCAGGTGGGAGCAAGTTGGAAGCGGGCCGTGGTTCGATCACGGAGGGTGGCACACCTTCTACACTCGGCCCGCGTCTGTGTTGCCCATAGGCGTAGGGTGGCTGTTCGTATACGAGGGCTCAAATCCGGCCTGGTTTGATCCTCCCTACAACATAGCCACTGGCCTTGCATGGACACCGGACCTCCAAAGCTGCATAGACCTGACTCCCCAAGAGCCCCTGCTGAAGAGCGGGACGCCCGGACGATACCACACGTGGCGCTACTCCCACTGGCTCTGGAGGGGAGACCAGCTGTGGGTCTACGCCGAGGTGGCATGTCCCAACGATACCAATGAGATCCGGCTCTTTAGGCTGAGTCTGTCCTAGCCTCGGCAACACATTTTTAGCGGATCCGCCGCCTCCAGTGCTGGAGAGATGGTTGGAGCCTCGGAGAACCATAGTCACAGCTGCCCTCCCCTACGCCAATGGGGACATCCACATGGGACACGTGTGCAGCACCTATGTCCCTGCGGATGTCTACACCAGGTTTCTGAGGCTGAGGGGCGAGGAGGCGGTATATGTCTGCGGCGCGGATGAACATGGAACCCCGATCGAGATGTCTGCCAGGGAGAGAGGAATGGACCCCGCCTCATACGCCGAGTTCTACCGTCTAAGACAGCTGAGGGACCTGGAGAGCATGGGGGTCAGGTTTGACAACTACCATCGCACCCACAGCGAGGAGAATAGAAGGCTGACAGAGTACTTCCTCGTAAAGATGAGGGAGAACGGGTATGTTTACTCACGTGAGGTTGAATCCTACTACTGCGAGAAGGACAAGAAGTACCTTCCCGACAGGTTTGTAATTGGAACCTGCCCCTACTGCGGGGCGGAGGATCAGTACAGTGACCAGTGCGAGGTGTGTCAGCGAGCACTGGAGCCAGGAGAGATACTTGATCCGCGGTGTGCGATATGCGGATCCACCCCGATAACGAAGAGGACCAAGCACTTCTTCTTCAAGCTCTCCGAGTTCTCGGACCGTCTCTCCGAGTGGATCAAATCCAAGTGTGACCGCGACTTCCCGCAGGAAGTGGTGAACCATGTCCTAGGCTGGATATCCGGCGGGCTGAGGGACTGGGACATAACCCGGGAGGACTACTGGGGATTCAGGCTCCCGTATCCAGATGCACAGCCTGACCAGTATGCCTACGTTTGGGTAGATGCACCTATCTGTTACTTCGCATCTTTCGTGAACTGGGCCGAGAAGACCGATCCGGAGAAGAAGAAGTGGCTCAGCGACCCGGCGACGAGGCTGGTTCACTTCATAGGAAAGGACATCGTTCAGCACCACCTCATATTCTGGCCTGCCATGCTGATGGCCGTGGGCGAGTACGTTCTGCCCAGCAAGTACGTCGTGAATGGGTACATATCTCTTGAGGGGAAAAAGATGAGCAAGAGCCGTGGATGGTATATCCCGGTTCAGAGGGCCACCTCCAGGTACCCCAGCGACTATCTCAGGTTCTACCTAGCGTACAAGGCGTCCAACACGACGGGGGACTCAAACTTCAGCTGGACAGAGTTCAGGGACCGAATTAATAGGGAACTAGCCGACAACATAGGCAACTTTGTTCACAGGGTGCTGACTTTCACCTACAACAACTTCGACGGGAAGATTCCAACTCCCGGGGAGCTGTCGGAGAGAGACCGCGCCTTCAGGACGGAGTTCAAAGACGCGTTGGATGAGGTCTCCAAGTACTACGAGGCCTGCAATCTATCCAGGGTCGTCCAAGGCCTAGTAGGCGCGTTCATGTCGGCCAACCGCTACTTCAACGACAAGAGGCCATGGGAGGCTGTGAAGAAGAGAAAGGAGGATGCCGCTACTACCATGTTCCTCTCCCTGAGCTTCGTGAAGAGGGCAGTCGCGTACCTATACCCAGTGACGCCGAACTTGGCAGAGGAGATATGGAGAATGCTTGGGGAGAAGGGGTCCTTGGGTAGTGCTAGCCCGCTCTCCCCGGGCCATGATCTGGATCCGGTTGCAGGGACAGGCATACCTAGGCCTCGGCCTGTCGTGACGAAGATCGAAGAGGAAAAGATAAAAGAGGAGTTGGAGTGGTTGCGGGGAGAGCTCGGAAAGGAGGAGGAAGAGATGCCCCAGAGCCAGATCTCGATGGATGAGTTCAAGAGGCTGGACATAAGGACTGCCAAGGTCCTCGAGGCAGAGCGCGTCAAGGGGTCGCGGAACCTCATCAAGCTCAAAGTCGAGTGCGGAGGCGAGAGGACGCTCGTAGCGGGCCTGGCAGAGTACTACAGCGCAGAGGAGCTCGTCGGGAAGAATATAGTGATACTAGCCAACCTGAAGCCGGCGAAGATCTTCGGAATAGAGTCGCAGGGCATGCTGCTCGCTGCAGTCGAAGGGGACAACGTCTCGATTCTGGTTCCCGACAGGGAAGTGTCGCCGGGGACTCGTGTTGAGTAGGCTGCTCAAGCTGGATATGCACGTGCACACATCCTTCTCGCACGACGGGACGGCATCTCCCCGGTCGGTCGTCGAAAGGGCCAGGGAGATAGGGCTGGACGGGATCGCCATAACCGATCACAACACACAGGAGGGCGTGAGAGAGGCCGTCGAGGCAGGGAGAGAGCTTGGCGTGATCGTCATTCCTGGAGTCGAGGTCTCGTGTAGAGAGGGACACGTCTTGGTATACGGATGCCAGGACTTCCCCTTTCACGGGGGGCAGGGAGTCTCAGAGCTCCTCGAGGATGTGGAGAGACTAGGCCTGCTCGCCGCCCCCGCACATCCCTTCGACCTGTATAGGAGCGGAATGGGCTGGAAGGCGCTTCTCTTCGACTTTCACGCCGTCGAGACGGTAAATGCACACTCGCCTCTCCCAAGGGCGGTCGTCGCCCCGCTGGCGAGAAGGCTACACGCCTCAGAGCTCGGAGGATCGGATGCCCATAGACTGAGAAGCGTAGGGAGAGGACTTACGATAGTCCGCGAGGGGGGAGAGATACTGGAAGAGGTGCGCCGCTGGTCGAGGGCCATGGGCAAGTTCGACATATTCGATCTTCTTCCCCGTCTAAACCCATTTCCTCGCTCGGGAGGCAGGTAGGAATTGAAGGAGGGAGACGCACTGGAGGGGCTATGGCAGGGGGCAAGGGATAGTCTGAGGAGGGTGAAGATAATAGCTCTTGAGGACTGCGACGTAGGGGATGTGGATCGGCTTCTAGGGCAACTTGCCCGAATCGGGACCATCCAGCTTCTGGACGCATCCATGGTTGCGGGGGAGGACCACGTCAGGTTCGCGTGTTTCGAGGCGCTGAGAGCCTTCGACCATCAGGAAAACGTTGCATCCACCGTCTCGATGGAGATCCTCCTCAGGGCGGCGTGCACCAGGCAGATAGACGAGGCTATCG
>CAYWSC010000031.1:0-11538 GCA_964460695.1 Hadarchaeota archaeon (SeqCode) | reverse complement strand
AGGATCCCGACACGGCGATCAGCCTGATCGAGGAGCCCAAGGTTCTTCCCCCTACAGTCGAGGACGTCGTCGAGTATTTGGGCCTGGAAAAGGCCGTCGTCACCCAGGCATCTGGCTGAGCGAGAACTCCTCGTGTATTGCACGCAAGGCTTCTGGGCAGTCCTTTCTCTTCACGACGAAGGAGATGTTCAGCTCGGAGGAGCCCTGGGCGATCATCATGACGTTTATGCCCCTACTGGCGACCGCGCTGAACACCCTTCCAGCGACGCCAGGGGTTCCTCTCATCCCCGATCCGACCACGGACACCACGCTGACGTCGTCATCCACCTCTATGGACTTGACGGTCTCGTCAGATTCGAGGGCGTCTACAAGGATCTGTCTGCATCTATCGACCTCCCCTTCGGGAACCACCATCGTTATGTTGGTCTCGGACGAACCTTGCGATATCATCACTATGTTGATTCCGGCCTCGGCGAGGGCCTCGAACACCCGGGCGGCGACCCCAGGAACCCCGGCCATCCTCGTCCCGTAGACGGAGACGAGCCCGACACCCTCGATCCTTGAAACCGCCTTGACGATCCCCTCCGCCCTGTTGTCCTCACCAGTGATCAGCGTGCCGCAGCTAGCTGGATCCGAGGCGTCCTTCACCCTTATCGGTATCTCTTTCTCCAGGGCGGGATCGATCGTCCTTGGATGGAGAACCTTGGCCCCGAAGTATGCCATCTCGGCCGCCTCTGCATAGGATAGATGGGGAATTGTGCGGGCCTCCGGAACCACCGCCGGATCGGCTGTCATGATACCACCCACTGCCTTCCATATCCATATCTCGTCGGCATCGATACAAGAGCCTATCACGGAGGCCGAGAAATCCGATCCTCCGCGCCCAAGGGTGGTCAGCCTGCCGCCGAGATCCTGACCCATGAAGCCGGCGACAACCGGCGTCTTGCGCTCCTGAAGCAGGGGTAGCAAGATAGCTGGGATCCTCTCCCGGCAGATCCCCATCAATGGCAAGGCGTTGCCGTAGTTAGAGTCCGTCACGATTCCTGCCTCGCCGCCCAGCAGGGATACCGAGTCGATTCCCATCGAGGAGAGGCCCAGGGCAAACAGAGGGGCTGAAAGCCTCTCACCTGTCGAGAGGATCGAGTCCAAGATCCACGGAACCGGATCCCTTCGGTACTCTGCGAGATCCGTTTTGAGAAGCTCGATCTCGCGATCCAGCCTGCCGGAGAATACTTCTACATTCTTCGGATCGAGGATAGCCTCAGCGGCTTCGAGATGCGCCTCCCGGATACTTTTGAGGGCCGACTCGTTTGCCTCCTTGGACCCTGCTTGGGAGGACAGCTCTACAAGTCTATCCGTTATGCCGCCTAGGGCGGAGGTCACAACGACAACCTCGTCTCCATCGAGGACAGATCTGGTGACGAGGGAGAGCGAGCGCTCTATCGACTCGGCGCTGGCTAGGAGGGCTCCTCCGAACTTCATCACAACTCTCATTCTTCTCCTTCCAGAACGGCAAGTTCCTTCCTGAGGGCGGGGAGAAACACCCCGACATCTGAGACTACTCCTAGGACCTGCGCAGATCCCCTGTCAAGGAGCTTCGTCACGGCCGAGCTGCTGATGTCAACACATACCGTCCTAACCGTTGACGGAAGCAGGTTGCCCACTGCTATGGAGTGGAGCATCGTTGCAAACATCATGACGAGCTCTGCCCCCTTTAGAGCCTGCCTCATCCTCCTCTGGGCCTCCATGACGTCGATCACCACCTCTGGGAGGGGTCCGTCGTCCCGGATGGATCCCGCTAGGACGAAGCCAACGTTGTTCCTTATGCATTCGTACATTATCCCGCTCTTGACCACGCCCTGCTCCACCGCCTGCTTCAACCCTCCGCAGCGACGTACCTCGTTTATCGCTATCAGGTGATGTCTGTGTCCGCCCTCGTGTCTTCTGGCAGAGGAGATCTCTGTGCCGAGAGACGTGCCAAAGAGGGAGCATTCGACGTCGTGAACTGCAAGCGCGTTGCCGGCTAAGAGGCAGCCAACATAGCCATGCCTTATCATCCATGCAAGGGAGTCGGCTGCGCCGGTGTGGACGACCGCTGGGCCGGCGACCACGACTACCTTGGCCCCCCTGTCCTTGAGCTCTTTGAGCTCCCTGGCCAGCCGCGATACCACCGTTCCCACAGGCTTCTCCGAGCTGGCCACGCTTGTCATGAATTCGAAGATACCCGTCGACTCCCTCGGCCTCTCAGGAGGCACGACGCGGACCCCCTTATTCCCCACGACGACCTGCTCGCCTCTCAATACGTCTCCCATGGGCTTGCACCTGGCCCTATCATCCTCCACGACTATGGCGCAGTCCATCTCTATGTCTTCGACCTCCAGCCATCTTCCGCCAATGCTCACGTAGGTCGGGTGGTTCGTGGTCGAGTAGAATCCCGCTGGGAGAACGCCGTCGGCGGGGGCCGGCTCGGTGTCGACCTCTTCTGCTTCAACACTGATTGCGCCGAGTTCTCTCAGCTCGCTCAGGAGCCTCTCCACGTGCTGCCTATCCCTACCCTTTATGAGCATCCTCACAAAGGACTTCTCCGTCTTTCGCTTGCCCACGCGGAAGTCGATGAACTCGAAGTCGCCCTCGAGATCCATTATCAGGTCTAGCACCTTCGGCAGAACCCAGCTGTCTATGACGTGGCCTTCCAGAACTATCTCTCTCAGCTCCATCGATTCATCCCTCCAGGAGCTCCAGCTCCTCCTCACCCAGGCCCATGGATCTTAACATCCCCAGAGCCATCTCCCGGTTGTTCTCGCTGATGATCTTGAGATAGGGCAGGAAATCGTGCATTGCCGATCTTATGGACATGTGGCATCTGAAGGCTATCGTCCGCAGGGCCTCTATCCTCCTGCGGACCACGCTCTGCCCCTCCCCAGGCTTGTCCAGCATTGACTGAAGGGACCGGTAGCGTATGTAGGTCGAAGGCCGCGTGTAGCTCGGTCGCCTGTAGAGCCGGGTGGTGAACGGCGGCCGCAGCGACCCTAGCCCTCTTGCAAGAAGCTCGGTGGCATAGCCCCAGAAGCCCCAGTGCATCCTTCTATACACCCTAGAGAGGTATATGTCCACCGTCGAGACAACCTCGTAGGCGGCGGCGAGTTCATCGATCGATGCAAATCTCTTAGGAAGGTTCTCGGCAACCCAGTCCAAGAGTTCGTCGGGAGTCATGTCCAGCTCTCTTGCGTAGGACAGGCTGTCCCACTGCCCATCGTAGATCATGTCTAGGGCGGTGAAGATGTTCCCATCGGTCTTCCTCCTGTCTGGAACCTGTATGAGCTCCCTGGCCAGTGAGCCGTCAACCGAGGCCGCCTCAAGGTCGTTTATCGCGGAGCGAAGATCGCCGTCAACCCTCCTGGCCAGCATGCTTATCCCTAGGAAGTCGGGCTCCATCCCCTCCTTCCTAGACACCTCCCTGAGAACCGACTGCACGTCCGATTCTCTAAGCTTGTAGAAGGGGATTGCTGCGGCAAGCCTCTTGAGGTACCGGAGCTTCGGCGAGTACGGGTCGTTACATATCAGTATGACGGGGTTTACGGTGTTTCGAACAAGGTCTGCTATGGCTCCTGTGCCCCCTCTGTCCTCCGTTCCGCTGAGGCCGTCCACCTCGTCGACCACGAAGAGCTTGTACTTCTTCCCTGCGAAGCTGAACCTTGTCGCACTGGATCTGATCAGGTCTTCAAGACTGGATCGAGACCTCTGGTCGCTGGCATTTACCTCCAGCACCTCCCAGTCCATCTCCCTGCCCAGAGCGAGGGCCGCGCTGGTTTTTCCCGTCCCAGGTGGGCCGTACAGCAGGATCGCCTTATGGCTTGGCCTCCCGTGTTGCCACGATCTGGCCCATGCTTTCAACGCCTGCATGGCCTTGTACTGTCCACGTATCTCGGACAGCGTCCTAGGTCTGTGCTTCTCGGCCCACAATCAGAATCCTTCCTACAGGGCGCAAATCTGGGCTATCAGGCTCTCGCACTGTATCACGTCGTTGCTTCCCTCGACAAGCCGAAACTCGTACTCCGCTAGCAGCCTCAACAGCGAGGCGAGCCTCTCCTGACCAAGCTTCATGCCCCCTGCCTCCCGGTGCATCTGGCTGACTAGGTCAATGCCGGAGAGGCCCTGCTCAACCATGATCTCTCTCAACTTCTCCCTTGCCCTTTCAAAGTCTCCCTCCAGGCTGAGGGCAAGGAGCCTCCGGATGTCCCCAGGGTTCGCCTCGCCCGAGATCCTGAATATCAGCTCGTTTGTTATCCTCTCACCTAGGGAATGGGCAGCCTGCAACAGGTTTGTCGCCCTCCTCATGTCGCCTTGAGAGACGTAGTATATCGCATCGAAGGCCGAGTCTTCGATGTCCAGGCCTTCGGCTTGGGCTATCTTCCTCAGGCCCTCTATCATCTGCTCTCGCCTGAGAGGAACGAACCTGAGGACGACGCACCGCGACTGAATCGGAGAAATGAGCTTGCTTGAATAGTTACAGGAGAGGATGAACCGGCTCGTAGCGGTGTACTGCTCCATCTCCCTCCTCAGAGCGTGTTGGCTGTCGCTGGTTATGTTGTCAACCTCGTCGAGAAACACTATTCTGAATGGTGCCTCTCCCAACACCCTGGACCTGCAGAACTGCTTGATCTTTGTCCTGACGACGTCTATGCCCCTCTCATCGGACGCGTTTAGCTCGAGGAAATTCCCCCTCCAGTTCTCCCCGAGCATTTTCCTGGCCAGGATCAGGGCGCATGTAGTCTTGCCGACGCCGGCTGGGCCGGCGAAAATGAGATGGGCCATCTTCCTTTTCTCGACGAAAGAGGAGAGAATTCGCACGACCTCGTCCTGGCCGACAACCTCTGAGAACTCCTTCGGCCTATACTTCTCTATCCAAGGGAGCTCCGTTTCGATAGATGCTGCCATGTCCAATCCGGAGCGGGTAGAGGCTAGCAAATAAAAATGAGTTTCGATGGGAAGGCTGAGAGTTGTCTGCCAGGCATCGAAAACAAAAAAAGGGCTTGTATCCACGGCCCTCCGGTGGCTAGATGGACTACAAGGTGAAGGACATTGCACTGGCGGAGCAGGGCGAGCTTTCTATAGAGTGGGCTCAGAGGAACATGCCCGTCCTGGCCGATATCGCCTCCGAGTTTTCCAGCTCAAAGCCCCTTGAGGGCCTGCGCGTGTCCGCGTGTCTACATATCACCAAGGAGACGGCCGTTCTCATCCTCGCCCTTAGGGAAGCGGGGGCCCAGGTCTCCTTGGCGCCGTCCAACCCCCTCACTACCCAGGACGATGTGGCCGCCGCTCTGGCCGATAAGGGCATCTCGGTCTATGGCTGGAGGGGGCTGGGCAAGGACGAGTACTACTGGTGCATCGAGCGCGTGGCTGAGAAGAAGCCAAACCTGGTTCTGGACGACGGCGCAGACCTCATATCCTTCATACACAAGCAGGGTCCAAGCTGGATCGGGGAGGTCATGGGAGGACAGGAGGAGACGACCACCGGTGTTATCAGGTTTAGATCTATGGAGAAAGCCGGTGTGCTCAGGTTCCCCGTGGTCGCCGTCAACGATGCCAAGGTTAAGTGGGAGATGGATAACGTCTTTGGAACCGGCCAGTCAACACTCCACGGGATCCTCAACGGGACCAAGTGCCTCATCGCCGGAAAGAAGGTCGTCGTCTGTGGCTTTGGCCACTGCGGAAGGGGAATTGCCATGCGTTCCCGGGGCCTCGGAGCCCAGGTAATCGTGACAGAGGTTGATCCTCATAGGGCTCTCACCGCCGCTCTAGAAGGATATGCAGTCATGACCATGGAGCAGGCCGCCCCCATCGGCGACATATTCATCACGGCAACGGGGAACAGGGACGTGATTCGAAAGGAGCACTTCACCAAGATGAAGGACGGAGCAATACTGGCGAACTCTGGCCACTTCAACGTCGAGATATCCCTAGAAGACCTGGATGAAGTCACGGAAAGCCGCCGAGAGATCCAGCCCATGGTGGAGGAGCGAATCCTTGTCAACGGCCGAAAGATCCTTCTCCTCGCAGAGGGCCGCCTCGTAAACCTCTCTCTGGCGTACGGACATCCGAGCGAGGTCATGGACATGAGCTTTTCCGTCCACGCGTTGACAGCCAAGTGGCTGAGCGAAAACTACGATGACCTAGACCGGGGAAGGGTCTACAAAGTTCCGGAAGAGATCGACAGGGAGGTCGCCCACAGAAAGCTGGAGAGCATGGGGATTTCGATAGATAGGATGACTCCTGAGCAGGAGGAGTACATCAAGAGCTGGGAGCTGGGAACCTAGGGTTTCTTAGCCGGCGCAGCGTTTCTTAAAACCTTGCGCCACCCATCGATCTACCTAAAGCATCGTTGCGGCCCAACTCTGAGCATGGGTTGTACATCCGATCTCGGCGAATTCGAGCATTGGTTCCTCTTGCCCTCGCCGGGCTACACGGTTTTCTGGGTCATGCCGGAGACTACGGGTGACTACATCGTCGTCTTGCTCAGATGGATCAGATCCCTCCTTCCAAAGGCCCAGAACGTACTCTTCCACAGCACCCGGCAGACGGTCGACGACTTCCTTTCCCTTCTCCGGTCTCTAGACCCGCAGACCTCCAGAGAAGTTTCCTCTATGGGTGGAAGAGTGCACTTCGTCGACTCGTATTCCTGCAGGCTGAGGCTTTTCGGCGGTCCCGTGGGGAATTCCGATGGGGTCGATGTTAGATATGTCACCGACCCCTCCCATCTAGAAGGACCGGGGAGCGTCTTGGATGCCTATCGGGGTCTCGATGCAGACGGGTCCTTGGAGGGCTGCATCGGACTGGAGTGGAGCCTCACCGACCTCGCCGTGGATATGGGAGAACAGGCCCACTCCAAACTCTTCGCCTCCATCCTTCCCACGCTGAGATTCAACGGGGCAACGATTGTTGGCATTGCCGACTGGTACTCCCACAGCGAGACCTACAAGGCGAGGCTGATTCACCTCTCCGATGCCTCGATACTCTGGGGAGTTACCTCCGGCCAGAAGAAGGCCAAGTATCTCCTCCCGGTGAAGCGCCCCTCTCCGGCGCCAGCCTCGTACTACGAGCCGGTCGGGTACGAGGTTGCCCCCGGGTTTTTCCGGCTCTCATCTAGACGCATCCGGAGGGAGGGAAGGGAGGCACTTCAAGAGTCGTACCTCTGACGCGTCACGGCGGGCCGCAGACCTCGCCTTGGTCGTATCCGTTTATAGGCCTGAGCGAGGCGGTGGCAACTACCTTGTAGCTGGATAGCCCTCGCTTGAAATCCAATATCACGCTGAAGGTCTTGCACCTCCGTGGCCAGGTGGAGATGTCTTCCGTCAAACTGCCGTACCCGTAGATGCAGTCCGTTGGCTCAGCCCAGTACTCGAGGATGAGTAGGATCGGTGTCTGGATTGTGCTTGCGCAGACCGTGATGTCCACGGATACCTTTGAGGGAAGGCCGGACTTCCTCTCCAGAACCGTGACGTTCCCGAGGGTCACATTCACATATATCCCTGCCAGCTCCTGGTAGAGCTTCTGCCAGTAGGCCGTGTTCGCCCTCTCCTCGTCCAGCTCGGCCTGAAGGACTTGGAATCTCTGTCTCCAGTACTCACGTTGTTCTTGGCACTCCGCCAGACGCAGCGACGCCTCCTCATAGAGTGCAACCCAGTGATCCCTCTGCCATTCCATCTGCGAGAGCAGCACGCTCAGGTTCTCACACCTAGCCCTGCAGTACTGGGCACTGGCATTGGCCTGTACGAAGCTTCGGTTTGCCTCCTCGAACGCAGATCTCCACCACTCGACATCTCTCTCGGCCTGTTCAAGCTGTTCTTCGAGCGTCTCGCGCAGACGTTCGAGCTCTTCATTCTGCCGGTTCTTCTGTTCCAGCTCGGCGGTGAGGTTCGACACGAGGCTTCTACACCTTCTCAGATGATTCATGATGTGGTGGATTTCCTTCTCCCTCGCCTCATACAGGTCCCGCCACCGGGAGAGGTTCAGCTGGAGCAGCTTGACCCTGCAGGCAAGGTCACGGTAGAGGTGATCAAGCTCCTCGAATCTCTCCTGCAGATCCGACAGCCTCTCCTCGGCCGCCTCTAGCGACTCTTTGTAGAACGACAGCTGGATTCTGGCCTTTGCCAACTGGATTGTCACATTGTGAAGCTGGTTCTCCAAGCGCCTCAGCCTGTCATCAGAGCTGCGCAACGCCTGCGTCGCGTTGGAGTATCTGCTGGCCAGATCGGCGTATCTGGCCTGTAGGCACTCGAGGGACGCCCTTGCGGATCGGTATGCGCTCTCCCATCTCTCCGTGAGCTCGCTCTGCCTCTCCAGCTCCTCCTCTAAGGCCTCCCTCCTTTCAATAGTCGAGTTTAGTTGAAGCTGTAGGATCTGGCATTTGGATCGGAGAGATGATGAAACGCTTCTCTCATCGTCCAACTCTCCCTCTAGACCGCTGAGACGGTTGCTGAGGGTCTTCGCCATCTCCGCCCACCTGTCCCGATCCGCCTGCAGGTCGGTGAGCTGTCGCGTCTTGTTGGAGAGCAGCTTCTCCGCTGCATCCAACTCGGCTGACTTCCAGAGGTAGGCATCCCTCCAGAGGCCTCTGTGTCCACCCACCTTGCCGAAGAAACCGGCAAGGTAAGCTGCATAGATGCAGAACAAGACGGCTAGTACCAGACCGATCACGAGGGCGAAGAATACAGGTGAAATCCTTCGACCCACGGTCTGGACCGGAGCTATTGAAGCAGGTTGGGAGGGGGAGGACGGCTTGGAAGACTTGGCCTCTATCTCCCTCATTATCTGAAGGTACTCCCAATCCAGCCGGGATGACATGAGACCCTCCTCCACTTGTGACTTGAAGCGGCCTTATCGCGGTCGGTATAAAGACTATTCCCCAATCCGGCGGAAAAGGGTTCCATGGCTTAACTCAGCCGGTCGAAAGCCTTAGCTTTCCTTCAGGCAGCTGCCTCGGCGACCGCGCGCTTTAGCCTTTCGACAAGTTCTCCAACTGAGACCGGCCTGCGTACCACCCTGCCGATTCGCTCCAAGTTCCTTGGAGCCGCCTCCGAGGCGCCGAGGAGGAAGAAGACCACGGGCGAGCTGGAACCAGATCTCAGCCACTCCAAATCCCTGTCTCGGACAATCTGTCTCCACAGATCCACAAGGACAACGCGAGGAATATGGCCCGAGGCCTTGACCCAGCTTCTGGCGTCGGATATTGACGAGAAGGCGACGACAGCCACCCCTTCCTCTTTCAGCTGGGCTCTGAGGTAGGCCCTCGTCCGCCAGTAGGGGCTTACCAGCAACAGGTCCGCCTGGACCATCATACCACCAACTGCAGGCCTAGCTCGTTGCACACCTCCTCTATCCTGCGAGCCGCCTCCACCACGTACCTTCGCTCCCCGACCATGCTGTGCATCTGGGGCAAAAGCCGGGGGAAGTACTTGCCTAGAAATGCTGAGAATCTTGGCCACATGCACGACCTTGGACGCAGCTCGTCGAATCCGACCCTTCTTATCCCGGCCTTCTCCATCGCTTCGATCAGTCTCTCGATCTCGCCGCTTCGCGTCGTTATCCCCGGGACGATGGGTGCGATGAAGCCCCATGGTTCAAGGCCTGCCGACGCCGCCTCTGATGCGGCTCTTAGTCTGTCCGTCACCGGGGACGTTTTTGGCTCCATTACCTTTCTGACCGACTCGTCGAAGCAGGAGAAGCTGAACCCTAGTTCGCAGTCCGAAAACCGTTGAAGAAGGTCGAAATCCCTGGTGCACAGGGATGACTTCGTCAAGATGGATACGGGTGGATCGTAGGGCGCCAGCTGCTCGAGGCACCTTCTCGTCAGCTCGTACTTCCTCTCCACAGGCTGGTAGGCATCGGTCACGCTGCCGATCCATATAGCGCCACGTCGCATCCGGCGGATCTCCCTGGAAACGACGCTGGGGATGTTCACCTTCACGTCAACGAAGGTGCCCCAGGGCCTCTTCTCCCTGAGGACGCAGGGAGAGTAGCAGTAGACGCAACCGTGTTCGCAGCCCCGATATGGATTCAACGAGTATGAGAATCCTGGGAGGCCGCACTTGCCAAGAGCCTGCCTCGCCACGGTTTCCTTCACGACGACGGAACGCATCTTCAGCACTCGGCTACTCGGAGGAGAGGGAGAAGCTCTTCTCCAGCACTCCTGAGATATCCCTCATAGGGATGACTGCCTCTCCGGCGATTAGAACGTACGGGGTGGCAAGGTTGCTGCCGAGCATGCTTGCGGCCTCGGCCCCCCACTTGGTCGTCATCCAAGTCAAGTATCTCCTGGAGCCCAGATCGCTGACCTCCGGCACGAGGCTTGAGAACTCCCTCTTCAGCGCAATCGCCTGCCTTCTATACGACTCGAGTACAGGCGGAACCGAGTACTCGGTGTCGAGTATTCCGGCAACGATGGCGGAGCGATGCAGCTCCAGGCGCCGTGCCAGCTTAGAGACAAGCTCATAGTAGACGTTCTTGCCCAGTGGAGTTTCGACCTCCGATTTGAGGATCTCCCCCCTCAGAACCAGGATCTTCAGGTATATCCTGAAAGACCGCTTCGACAGCACCAGAGGCTCGGCCCTCCAGCGGTGCTTCCTGCCACAGACCTCGCCTTCCAGCACGTCACTTCTAACCCGTCCGCCTAGACGGAACAACGCATCGCGAATGATCGAGTACTTGTCCTCAGGCTCCATGACCTCTTCCAATTCCAGCCACCAGCTTCCAAAGGGCTTGAAACAGAACTTGCTCGCGGCTTATAAATCGCTGGTCGGCAGGATCGGGTCGATTGGAGCAAACTACACATCCAGGCAGAACAGGGGTCTTGGAGGGTGTCGGCCCGCCCATCATCAGTCATCGTTCTGGAAAAACTCCTCCGCTGTAGGCGTCCTCATCCACCCGCCTTCAGTAGGGCAAACAACCTATTAAATCTCCCACTGGGAGTGATGGCAGAGGATTCTTGGCGCTACTGATAGTGGGAATAAGTGTCAGATCCGCCGCCCAGTCGGCCGTCCGATCCGGATACCGCCCTATCGCCCTAGATGCCTTCGGAGATATTGACCTTAGATCCTGCTGTACAGCCCTCTCTCTGAAGGACGAGTTCGCAGACCTCTTCCCCTGGGTAGCCAACACAACGCTACGTCTCTACCTCTGCACCAGGGAGATCGAGTTTGACGAGGTGGTCTACGCCTCGGGATTCGAGAACCACCCAGAGCTCGTGGAGGGTTGGGAGAGGTCCGGAAAGACGGTGCTTGGAAACAGCTCCGAGGTCCTCAGGGCGATAAGGAACTGGGAGATTTTCTACGACTTTCTGGATTCGAAGGGAATACCCCACCCCGAGACTCTGACGCTCCCCAAGGCACGCGACATCTTGAAGCTTGACCCACAGGAGGCCTCGAGCCTAGTTGTCAAGCCCTACAAGAGCGGAGGGGGCCATGCCATGAGGTTTGTATCCGAGCTCATCTCCAATCCTAGACTTCTAGACGGATACACAGATCGAGTCCTCCTCCAGAG
>CAYWSC010000030.1:0-11567 GCA_964460695.1 Hadarchaeota archaeon (SeqCode) | reverse complement strand
CCTGAGCTGTCGAGATAGCTCACCTGCCTCGCGTAGAACTGATGATGAAGGCGGGAGGGCACAGCGGCTGACCCACTCTCCTCTGCGCTTCCACGTACCGGACGCAGATGCCTCTCTGACAGAATAGCCGTCTGTCACGCACTCCGGCGTTATCACAATATCCAAAGGACGTCTGATCCCCGTCAATATCCGCTTCAGGGAGCTCCAGTTTTCGTCTACCTCCCAAGGCCTCGGCTTAAAGTGCACCAGACCGATCGTCACCAACCTCGGCAAGAGAACATCCCGCTGCATCTGGTCAAAGCCCTTTTTCACTTTTAGGGTAGACCGCCTGGCTCGCGCCTAGCCTAGGGACATATTTTTCTCGGGCCGGTGGCAGCGGCAAGAAATGAAGAAGGAACGGGCCATAATAGAGGTCCATGCCCTCACCAAGAGGTACGGCGATCTAACAGCCGTGGATCGAGTGACCTTCTCCGTTTTCAAGGGCGAGGTCTTCGCCTTCCTAGGTCCAAACGGTGCAGGAAAGACGACGACCCTCGAGATACTGCAAGGACTGAGGCGGCCAACCAGTGGAACTGCCAGCGTACTTGGTTTCGACGTGACGAGCTCGAAGGAGCTCGGAGAGATCAGGAAGAGGATCGGGGTTCTCCCTCAGGAGTTCAGTGCCCTCGACAAACTAACTGTACGTGAGAACGTGGCCCTATTTGCTTCGATGTACGAGTCGTCCAGAGATCCGGATGAGCTCATCGAGCTGCTCGATCTTTCCGACAAGGCTGATGTCCGCTTCGATCGCCTTTCCGGCGGGCTGAAACAAAAGGTCGGCATAGCCGCATCCCTAGTGAACGACCCGGAGGTCGTGTTCCTTGATGAACCAACTACCGGGCTCGACCCACGTTCGAGAAGGGCAGTCTGGAACGTCATAGACAGCCTCAGAAAGTCCGGGACAACCATAGTCCTCACTACCCACTACATGGAGGAGGCTGAGAGACTCGCGGATCGCATAGCGATAATTCACAGAGGCAAGATATCCGCCCTAGGGACGGCATCAGATCTCATCAATCGCTATGGAGGCAACACCTACATAGAGCTTGAAGACGTTCGCCAAGGCCTACTTGACATGATTCGCAGGCGATTCCCATCTGCTTTGATCGACGGCGAGAGTCTGCTCATCCCCGTCGTCGAGACAAGTCAAGTTCTTGAGACGATCGGAGAGCTTGTGAAAATGAGCATAACCGGAGGTATCCGGGTCAGGAATCCGACCATTGAAGACGTCTTCCTCTCCGTAGTAGGAGGAAGGATAACCGAGGAGGGAGAGGTTGCATGAGAGTAATCGCGCTTTCGTCGGCAATGTTGAGAGACTGGGTTCGAAGCAGATCCGGCGTATTCTTCAGCTTCCTCTTCCCCATCATGCTCCTCCTCATATTCGCCACGATCTTCGGCGGCCAGCAATCAGCCAAGTTCACTCTGTACGTACAGAATCTCGACCTTGCCGGCAATGGAACGCCTACCAATCTCTCTGCCGCCTTCATAGACTCGATGAGGGAGAGTAACGCCTTCTACATCCACAGGGTTCCCCCCGAGGTAGACGCAAGATCGTATGTCAAAGAGAATATCGGGATATTTGACCCATTCCGACTGCTCGTCATACCACACGGATTCCAGGACACGATTCTAGGCTCTTCGTTGCGTTCTAGGCTTGAGGTTGTAGGATCGACCTTGGAGCAGTTCCTAGAAGGTGGATCGGGAGAGATTCCCGAAGGCCAAGCTCCTCTAGTCCGGCTGTGGCTCGCGAGGCTTCGCCAGAGCATCGACCAGATGAACTATACGACAGTGGCACTGCTCTACGTCTACGACCCCGGCAACTCGGGTTCTGTGGTCGTCAAGTCGATACTGGACGACTTTGCAAGGACGTTCAGCTACCAAGTCATGGGAGTGGAACCGGCGTTGGAGACGACGACGGAGACGGTCGAGCAGCGTTCTTTCAGAGCCATCGACTACTACACCCCCTCCATAATAGCCGCATTCATAATGACCAATGGGATCATAGGGGTGACGACAAACGTCACTGAGTTCAAGAGAAGGGGAATACTCAAGCGGCTTGCCACCACACCTCTCAGAAAGATCGAGTGGATCGTCGGCAACATGATAGCCCAGACAATCCTCAGCCTAATGCTGGTCGCCGCCATCCTTCTCATCGGCTGGGTCGTCTTTGGCCTAAGCGTCTTCCCGGGGCCCCTATCCCTCGCCCTGATCCTTGCAGGGGCCGCTCTTTTCTCTGGAATAGGCATCTTCCTCAGCGGCCTAGTCACCGACGTTGAGGCTGCCTCGGCAGCGGGGAACTCGATCGCATTCCCCATGATGTTCTTGTCCGGCACCTTCATCCCTCTGGAGACAATGCCTAGCTATCTTGCTGCCATTGCCAAGTTCCTCCCCCTGACGTACCTGTCGGAAGGCCTTCGCTCCTCCCTTATCTATGACAATCCGGCGACCGCCGTCGTCGACCTTCTAATAGTCGCCGCACTAGCCCTAGTCTTCGTGGTTGCTGGAGCGAAGACAACAAGGTGGCACGAGTAGCACAGCGCGCTACAATAGCAAGGATTTTTCTTGACGCCATCCTGCAGAGACGGATATGTTCGTGAACATCGTGGAAAACCCCTCATTCGAGGATGGATCTGGCGATAAGCTTCCTGGATGGGAAGTGGTGGGTTCCACCCCAGAGCAGGTGATCACCTCGGGCGATGCCCACAGCGGCAACAAATACGCCTCCCTGGTCCCGGTCGGCAACGAACTCCGGCTTCTCTCCAAGGAGCTGCCGGTACATCCCAGGAGGAGATACGGACTGACGTGGTGGACTAGGCTGAACGGCGAGAGGCCCTGGCACTGGACCTACCTGACTAGGTTTACTGGCGTCGAGGTGGATTTCTTCTCACAGACTGGAAGGCTGGTTGGAAGACTTACAAGAAGAATCCGGTGCCTCCGAACGAGGGGCTGGGTGAAGTCATGGACGATCCTTGACATCCCAAGCGGGGCCAGGCACTGCCGCGTTAGCTTCGTGCTGGACTCTCCCAAGACGATATCTATGCAAATGGATTTGGATGACGTGAAGCTGACTCGGATTGAACCCAACCCACCTGAGGGCAAGGGAAGGATCCGGATTCTCGCCTACGCGGATGGAGAGGGACCAACCTATGCCCGCTTCTCGGTTCACGACGAATCTGGGACAGGTCACTATCCAGAGTACTCATATCCCTTCAAATCGGGAGAGTTCTACCACGTCAACGATCCCATGCTGAACTATCTGGACCTTCAACCAGGGAGCTACAGGCTGAGGGCTACCAAAGGACTGGAGTTCGATGCTGCAGAGACCACCGTTGTGATCAAGGAGGGGGAGACCCGGAATGTAAGACTAAACCTGCCTAGGGAGTGGCCGCTAGGAGACTGGGTCTCCGGCGACCACCACGTTCACCTCTTCTTCCACAAGGATAGCCTTCACCCCCAGATGACCATTTCGGATGTCATGAAAATAGCGAAGGGTGAAGGGCTCAACTTCGTGTCGTTCTGCGGGGAGTGGAGCGAGTTTACCGGCAACCTCGGAGACCACGAGATAGAGGCGGACAACCACTTCGTTGGAGAGGTCGGCCTCGAGTCGGTCAACGACTTCTACGGGCACATGTGCACTTTGAACTGGAAGAGCGTCCCGGTTGATGGCGTTCCTATGAGGCTCGTTCCATGGCCGATGAACATCGACACCATAAGACACCTGTACTCGACCGGAGGAGCTTGGGTGAATGCCCATCCATTCGACTCCATCACTCCGGGCCACATATTGGAGGAGATGGAAAACCCCAGGAAGCTGTGCAACGCTAGAGAATTGCCGCTGATCCTAGCCCTACAAGGCCACACGAACATGGATCTCCTGTGCCATGCAACCCCCGGTGGGGCTGAGCTGAAAACCAAGGAGTATTATCGTCTGCTCAACATGGGATTCAAGATAGGGGCTACCGCCTCGACAGACTACTACGTCGACCAGGCGCGCGGCACGCCGGGGCACAATAGAACGTATGTACACGTGTCGAGGCTAGACTTCGACTCGATAGCAGAGGCCTACCGGAGCGGAAGGACGTACGCTACTAATGGGCCGATAGTGTACCTTGACGTAGACGGAGTCCAGATAGGAGACGAGCTGGACCTACCTGCCGGCGGCCGGACAGTCCAAGTGACCCTCAAGGCATACTCCAGAATGGGGCTCTCGAAGGCTCAAATCATCGTCAACGGCGATACGGTGAGGACGATAGCTGCAGAGGGAAAGAGGCTGAACGCGTCTGTAGACCTCGATGTCCGGCAGAGCTGCTGGATTGCGGCCTACATAGAGGGCCCGGTAAACAGAGATGTCGAGCCATGGGACCTCTCTCCGGATCAGAGAAACCTCAAGAGCCAGTTCGCCCACACCTCTCCGGTGTACATAAAGGTCGGTGAACAGCCCATAAGGCCGGATCCCTCGGACATAGCCTTCCTATCCAGCTGGCTTGACGCCATCATGAAGGCGTTTAGATCCCAGCCAGACATCTGGAATGGCTATCCGGACGAGCCCTACCTAGCATCGTCATACACCGCCGAGGACAGAGAAAGGATAACCAGGACGCTCAAGGAGCGGATCGATGCGGCGAAGGAAGCTCTCCGCAGCATGTTGGGAAGCTAGTGCCTGCCTCAAGAGGGCTAGGGGGCAAAGTTTTGAACCATTGAGCCAAGGCCCTGTGAGCCATGAGAACGCTAACCTGCCTCCTCGGATTCCTCCTAGCCTCACTTCTCGTCGTTCCCGTCTTCGGCCTCTCAGCCTCTCTACTCCAGGGAAAAGTAGTGGTCCGCTGGACCGGTCCGAACGGGGAGAACCTCCGGGTTGACCTGGACACCTCACCTACGGTCAGGCACTACTACGGCCAGGTGGACGTCTTCTCCAAACACTCGACCTACAACCTTTCACACTCCCACCTACATATTGCGAGGACCATCACCCTTCAGAACAGGGAGTCGGCAGACCTTCTCACGGATTGCAGCAAACTAGAGGTTTTGCAGAATGGAAGCGCCATGTTCCAGTGCAGATGGAACTACCATACCACATCCGACGTTAGAGCGGACTGGAACGGGGAAATCTGGGTAACTATCTACGACCGGCTTCCCTACGTCTTCTACGGCTTCAGCTTTGAAGCCCAGGACACAATGGGCGAGGAGAAGAACTCTGAATGGATCCTCCAGATAGAGGCCCGCGATGGGGCCTTCGAGGAGGATGGACTCTTGGAGGCGGCTAGCTTCGGAGCGAGGAACAACTATGTCTATCAGTGCGATCCCACCACAGGTGTCGGCCAACTCCTAGCGGTCTACGGCTCTGCCACGGGAGATGGGACAAGTTTGCAAAACTGGACCGAGCTTGAGGCCGAATCCAGGTATGCTAGGGCATACAAGACGAAGGACCATCTCTCGCCTACGGGACAACGGGTCTGCGGCACGGCGATATACCAATTCCTCTCGCATTTTTCCTCCGCGGCGTATGCGTCCACGCGACAGTTCCTCATTCAGCCCGGCCGAGATCTAACGCTCAACTCATCAATATGCACCGCTGGCAGATGGATAGGCTGGCATCCCCTAGAAGCTGCATATCTAGTAGAGGCAAGACAGGATTTGGTCACCATACATCTCGACGGCGATGACGCGACTTGCTACCAGCCGACAATCCTAGTGAGCAACATTGACTGCTCGCACACCATCGATGTGTTGAATGGATCCGAAAAGCTCCAAGAAGGAATCCACTATTCGATACACAGGGACCCTTGCAAAAGACGCTGCTACGTCTGGATCTACAGGCTCGGCGGAGCTCCCCAGTCAATAACGATAAAGAAGGGGATAGACGTGACACCCCCGACCATCGAGCTGGAACGCCGCTCCCTGCTCACCGTCTGGAACCATACAGACGTCACCCTGTCCGCGAGGATAACTGACATCTCGGGCGTGAGGGAGGTCTCCCTTTGGCACAATGCAACCGGGAGCTTGAGGAGATACAGCGCTGGTATACGAAACCAGTCTGGACGGTACTCCTACAAGATCGAGTCGGGAAACTACTCGTTGGGGCAGACGGTAATGTGGTTCTTCGAGGCCACAGATGCTTCCCCAAGGGGCAATGCAGGCAACGGATCGGCTCAATTCTTCAAGATACCCGAATATTGTCCCCTCGAGATAGGCGCCATTTACCTCTGCAGACCGGACGGCCTATCCCTCCACCAGGACTTCGGGCATGAGAACTACCAGCAGAAGTTTAGGAATATGCTTCGAGGGCAGGGGTATCCGTTCCGCTTCTACTCGTCTCGAAACCTCTCGCTGGACAAACTTGCGAGACACCGTGTACTCCTGGTGGCGTCCCAGATGATCCAAGACTCGGCCTGGGACTACAGGCAGTACGTGGAGGAAAACGAATCGGTCAGCCAGGTTCTCAAGGAGTACATAGACAACGGATGCGGGGACATCGTCCTTCTGAATCCTGCATGTCTTCCACTGCTTCAGGACTATCTTGGAATAAGAGGAGACTGGTTCGAGGTCTACGGGTACAATCAAGGACTATCCGCCTCGAGGGTCAACGTCACAGTCGTTGCACAGGTTCCTGGAGTTACCCCTGCCGGGGGAACGACGATCTCCCAGTCGGATGCCTCGGTAGGTACGGACAACCATCTTGGGGAGGGATGGTTCCTACTCAACACAACGACTGGCTCCTGGGGAAACCCTACCGTTTACGTGAACATCAGCCTCCACCTTCTAGACAAGACCTACTGGCTTCCCCTCGGATTCTGGAAAGTGGGCCGAACCAACGTCTGGCTGGCACTACCGAAATGGACCACCCGAGGACTTGACCTTATCGGAGAGCCTCACGACGGAAAGACCGGCTGGCTTTTCAAAATGGTCGAGTACGCCCTGGGGCGCTCGGCCAAGGGACTCATCCCGAAGATAATGCCGTTCATGACAAGGCACGGCGGCGTAGCGTATGCCCTGAACGGTCTGCGGGCCTACATGCCCCGAGAGGAGCAGGAGGCCTGGATTCAGACCCTCGGAGAGATCGAGAGGATTAGAAAGATCACGGGAACCCCTATCTCTCTGTACCTCGGGGCAATTCCGCTGTATTCGCCTCTCAGACCCAGCATAACCCAACAGGGACAGTATTTCTGGTATGACGAGTGCTACAACGATACTGGGATAGAACACGATCCAAGGCTTGTCACGGGATTGAGCGAGGACTATGCCAAGTGGTTCACTGGAGGGGACCTAGAGTATAATGCCGAGCACATGAACTGGATCATCAATGGTACAAGGAAGTTCATTATGGTCTATGGGATGCGTGGAAAGTGGCCAGACCGGTTCAAGATCGATACAGATGGCGATCTAGACTTTTCTGAGGAGAAGGAGTACCGGATGTACCGCGACGACTGGATGTGGCTTAACATATCTGGAACGGTCGTCAACGTGACGGTAAGGAGTATCACCTGGGAGTCAGGCAAAAATGTCCCTTGGACGCTTCTAGTCATGGACGACATCTCCCACCAAGTTGACAACCGGCTCTTCGACTACATAAACTCACGAGACTGGATAAGAGTTGGAATCCACTACCCGTGGATGGGCGTAAAGACCCGTGGATTCCACTGGGGTCGCGACATAGATTCGCCGTCCATGTGGCCCGAGGACCGCTGCTACGAACTTAGTAGGATGTACTTCGAGGAGGCATTGCAAGCCCTATCGATGACTATAGACCGCGATCAGATCGAGCCGGCCTTCTCCCCCTCTGAGCACACTATCGGGAGCGAGTACCTCAGCGGCTTCAGAGACGCAGGGATGCTCGTTCATCTCTCCAACTGGCAGGCCCTCTTCGGACCAGAGATCTACCGCACAGAGAACACCTCGCAGTGGTACTACAACATGTACAGGGGGCAGGAGAGCTCTTTCGGGCCGAACAACTGGATGGCGATAGCAAACATGTCGGGTATCACCGCGAGAAACCTTGGCATAGACATAGACGCGGGTGGAACCTCGTACTTCGACACCGCCGACGACGACCTGATCTGGATGGACGAACATGGCTGGCTCGAAGACTACTCCCCCCATTCCGTCGAGGTCTGCTCCATTCTAGATGCATTGCGCTTCTGGAACTCAACCATGCACATCCTAAACGGAGGCACCTTCGCTGCTTCGGATGCAACGTCGATGACCATCGCCTTCAACATGACCGAAGATGCCGCCAACCTGACCTGGGTTCTCCCCCGCTTCAACAGGCGGGGTCTGGAACTCTCGTCCGTAACGGTGAACGGACACAACGTGCTGCCTGACCATTCCTCCGCTGAGGCGGTATTTGTCACGGTTCGTCAGACCGCCGGCAGGTGCATCATCGAAGCGTCCTACGCACAACCATCGACACGCGTCCCGCCAACCGTCATAGCAGAGAAACTCGTCGAAATTCCGGAGAACTCAAGTGCTTCGATAACTTGGTCGATCCTTAGCTCCGAAGACCCTATGGGAAGGTGCGAGGTCTTCCTGGGGAAAAGGCACCTACATAAGGCAATTTGGAGAAATGGGACGCAGATCAGATTGCTGGTCTCGGGACTCAAGGCTGGTAGCTACAACTGCACCATTGTAGCGTGGAGTCCTTGGGGACCCCGAGCAATGGCCTCCACGCTCGTCGTCGTCCGCGCCGAGGACCCGGCTTGCACAGTCTTTGGCGCGCCGCTGATCTGCGCCATCCTTCTGGGATCTGTCAGGACTACTCTGGCTCGGCGCACACGAGCTTAGCTCCCTACTCAAGAGCATACCTTATCGTCACTGGGGATCCAGGCCCAATCCTCATGGGCGTTGAGAACTCCAACACGAGGTCTCCGTCGTCGCCTATGAAGCTTTCGAAGTCGACCTCTGCCCCATAGATCTCTATCTCCCTGATCTCTTTTAACCCGCCTGCCTTCAGGATGAGGCGCCTAACCTCAAAGTGCCTGTCAAGAGAGAGTTCTAGCTCGACCTCCAGCCCTTCACCAATCCTCTCGCTGTACCTGGCGCTTCCTGAAAATCCTCCTGTGAAGATGGGTGTGAGGAAGGCCCCCCTCCACTCAGCCGGTATGTTCGGCCTGAATGCCAGAGTTCCGCTTTGGACATCGACGAAAAAGCCCTGGAGAGCCCAAAGAACGTGCCAGATCGAGCCGGAGTTCATATACCGGTCTCCCCTCGGCCTGGAGTCGGGAGAAAGGCCAATAGGCTGGTTCCATATCAAGCCGTACTTGCGGTAGATCAGGTCGTATATGCCCTTGACTGCTGAAAGCCCAGTTTCCACCTCGCCCATCTGGATAGCCAGCGAGGCGAAGTGGGCGACGTTGTACCCAGGCCAGTTCTGGTTTACCCTCTCGCTCTGCCTGACGAGAATGCCGTCTTCCGACACGGGCGTCGCGAGTAGCTGTATCATCCTAGTCAACGCGCGTCGAGTCCTCACAGGGTCGTTTACAAGACCTTCGTTCAGGAACATGGAGTACCAGCTGCCAACGAGCTGGTCATCGCGGCACTGCCCCTTGTCCGGGTTCTCGTCCCTCTTCAGGTACCTCCGATCCTCCTCGCGGATTTCCTCCTCGGTTCTTGTATCCCTCGACTCGGTACACATCGCGTAGTGCCCACGATCTTCCATCCAAAGCTTCTCTTCGAAGCTCTTTCTGGCCTCCCGGAAGATCTTCTCGTACTTCGCCGCCGCCTGCTCATCGCCCATGAGTCTGGCGACCTTCGGGAAGACCTTGAGTGCTGCCAGCCACAAGCCACCATCGTAGGAGTTTGCGCCAAAGAAGTGACCCTCGTACGTGTTGCAGTTTCCCCACCCCTCTGGAAGATAGTCTCCGTCGTGATCCAGGGAGAGCTCGCGTTCCATTGCCTCCTTCATCTTGTAGTACAGCTCCTTGAGATCGTCCAGCTTCCCCGTGTAGAGGTAGTTTCTCCAGCAGAGCAGGACGAACTTTACGTTGAGGTCGAGCCAGTTGTATCCATAGATGTTCAGATAGTCAATCCTGTTGTTTCCGAAGTCGTGGTAGATCTGGCCCTTGTATTTCCCCAGTTTCTCGTACATCCTGTCGGAGAACTCTGCATACATGACGAGCTCCCTGTGGTCGAGCTCAGGGCAGAATATCAGGGTCATCGGTGAGCCGTAGAATCTCTGATCCAGCGTTCCCAGGCATGGGCAATTCGGCGACTCCAGTATGGTGAACCGCCCGTCCTTGGCCCAGGTCATGTTGCTTGAGAGCAGGTAGTTCTGATTTATGAGCATCTCCTTCAGCCATTCAGGAAGCGTGCTCTCAAGGATCGGTTCTTGCCAGCGGAGAACTTCGGACAGGTATTCCTCTGCCCTTCCGAGATTTCGCTCGATTACGTCAAGTGAAGAGCTGTAGTAGTTGGAGTACCAGTGCCCAATCTTCTTCCCCGCGTGGTCGTAGGGCGTAGCTATCCTGCTTTGAATATCACCCTTTCCAAACCCCCATCTATCCGTGGTATACCAGGCGAGGGCGAACAGAATCCTCGCCCTCTCCCCGGGCCACAGGGTGAACTTGGATCCCAACAAAGCGGCCGTGCATCCCTTTTCGTTCGTCACAGTGTCATCTAGCCAGCCCTTCGTCGATAACCCTTCGAGCACTCTTGACACCGACCGCCGATTGGAAGGATCGTACTGATAGGCAAACTTGGCGAATGTAGAGTCGACGGCTAGTGTGTAGTCTCCGTAGGCGAAGTCCGCAACCTCGGGATGACGCTCCCGATGGCGGAACGTGACACACCTGCACCTATCCGAGGCGTCCGTTACCTCGATGAATCCTCGGTCCTCGGAGAAGTGTGGCTCGGTGGGAGGAACAAAGCTGTCCCAAGAGACTTTTGACCCCCAACAACCATTCACGTCCTCCCAGGATACTGCGAGGCTTCCCTCTATCTTCCTGCCGGATAGGTTCTCAACGTCGAATATCATGTACGCGAGGGGAAGACAGAGAAGATCAGGCCTCTTTGGAACTATCGGTGAGAACGCGTGCAGGCTTATCCGTAAGGGAAGCTCTTCCACCTCGTAGTCCACGATGCATCTTGGGTAGAGTCCTCGATACTTGATCTCTCGACGGTGTAGTAGGATGGAGCTTGGCAGCATCTCAGAACTGGTCTGGAGGACCTTTACGAGCGGTTTTTCTCCACGTAGGGCCAGCACGAAAAAGGTCCCCTCCATGCCGTCGATGGGGAAGACATCGTTGTTGTTGATCGTCAAATGATGGATGGCGCCGTCAGGACAGATCTCGAACTTCCCAGTACCCACGCCGCCCAGCGGAACTCCGCATATGTTCTTCACGTTGGAAGGACCCTCCTCCGGGCTGACCGATCCAGCCGGACTGGCGAGAAATCGCCTGTAGATCGACTCAGGGCTCATTTCAATCGGGCCGAGCAGACTCGCCGCTCGAGAAAAATGTGCCGATCCTAATGATACCTGCCATAGAACCTGCCGCTCCGCACCATCTCCCTCTGGTTCTCGAGGAGCCGACCCGTTA
>CAYWSC010000029.1:0-11582 GCA_964460695.1 Hadarchaeota archaeon (SeqCode) | reverse complement strand
CGCACGAGGAGGTGGCGGGAATGTATCCAGACGCATACAGCGTGGTCGATGGGCGCGACGCCTACTACTTCGACCTCAATCCGAGATTCATCGCCATGTGCGCCTTTGCCCTTGCCGGCAATGACGAGATGGCCCAGACAAGCATGGTCAGGACTCCTCAGGGGACGATCCACGTGACCGCAGTCGGGAGCCTGGGGAATGCAACCCTGTCCAACGGTCTGCTGGAATTCGACAACCTGTACCCCGAAGGCGACACCTCCTACGTCATTGTCGGCGGCGTCTCTTGCCCGGAGTCCGTCGCTGTGAATGGCCAGCTGCTGGAAAGTGCCGATGACCTCTCCCAGGTAGAACAGGGTTGGAAGTACAGAGAGGAGGGCGTACTCGTCTTGAAGATTCTTCACTCAAAGGCAGACCATGTGGAGGTGGCGGGGATCCGCCCGAGACCTTCGTGCCGCTTCTCGGAGAAGTCTTCGTGGGAGTTCTCCGAAGACAAGGAGGGATGGATGGCCGCGAACATGCTGGCGGGTCTGCGCGTCGAGAACGGGAGCCTAGTGGCAGTATCTACCGGAGGCGACCCATACATGGTTGGACCGAGGGTCAGGATTCAAGCATCCGGAGAGGACCTAGCCTTCATCAGGATGAGGGTGACAAGGGGAAGCTGGGCCCAGCTCTTCTGGACCAGATCTGACTCCCGCTACTTCAGCGAGGAGAAAAGCATCAGGTTTCCCATCAAGGCGGATGGCCTCTTCCACATCTACACCCTCTGCCTGAGCAATAGCAGTGAGTGGAAGGACACGGTGACACAGCTGAGATTCGACCCGACGGACGCTGCCGACTCCGAGATAGAGATCGACTACATTAGGATTCCGGAGGAGATCTGGCCAGGTCTATTGCTCGTCTTTTCAGCCTGGCTCCTTCGGCGCAGGAATCTCCTCAGGCGCGCCTCTGCCCCTCGGGACGGGACGCCGCCCCGCTGGCACAATACCCCTACAGGGGCAGCTTGACGACCCGACCCTTCTCGCTTGACTCTATCGCAGCCAAGCTTAGCTCTAGCGAGCGCAGGCCCTCTTCCACATCGACATCGGACGTGGCCCCGGTTCGAACGCACTCGATGAAGGCCTCTTCCTCAGCTTGGTAGGCGTCCTTGCTAGACCTGTATTCCGCCTCGTGGTCCCTCCACCTGAGCACTACGCGGTCTGCGTGGTCCTCGTACTTCAGGTTCTCGGCCACAATCTTGACCCCAACCTCTCCGTGCGCAGTGGCATTGGTCGAGGTCACTACCCCGACGGCGCCGCACCGGAATTTGAGAGCGACCACTGCTACATCCTCGATATCGTAGTCGGGGAGGCCCTGGTTTATCCTGGTCTCTAAGAGAGCATAGACAGTGTCGACCTCTCCCATCATCCACCTGGCCTGGTCGAAAATGTGAGTGGTCTGCTCTGTTATCTGGCCTCCGCTCAGAGATCTCTTCGTCCACCACGGAACGCCATAAATGCCGCCCCACCATCTGCCTTCGAACAAGCCAAGGCTGCCTCCCTCCTCGATGAGCACGCGTCTAGCCTCCCGACGCCCGGGGTTGAACCTCCAATGATACCCGACCTGTGATATCACGCCGTGACTCGAGCAGGCTTTGACCGATTCCCTTGCCCCATCCAAATTGCAGTCCAGGGGCTTCTCCACAAACACGTTTACACCCCTCTCCGCACACATCTTGATTGCCTCTGCATGTGCGAACGGAGGGGTGCAGACGAAGACCCCATCCAGATCGTGTCTTCGAAGCATGTTCTCCAGACTGTCATAGATCTCCTTAACCTCGTGCTTCGCTCCTATCACTCTCGCCTTTTCTACGTCCACATCGCATATGGCAACTAGATCCACTTCACTCATCCACGCCAGGTTTGCGATGTGCCTCTTCCCTATGCCACCGGCACCAACAACTGCCACTTTCATAGTGCTTCCTCCCAATGCTGCCTCAGGTTCCCCGAGGCCTCTTGGAGCGCCTACCCGTCATCCCGTCTGTCCGTCTACTCTTGGACCGTTTGTAGTCCTTGAACAGCACGTATGTCCCGATGAGTATGGGGACGATAGATGCCCCGAGGGCGGCCGACCAGCGATAGAAACTCATGTAGGCTTCGTCGATCTGCCTCTCAAGCATCAGACGGAATGAAGGAGGCAGGTCTGGGCTCAGATCTCTCTTCCTGGTCTGGCTCTTGGCCACCTTGAAGGCATGAGCAAATCTTGGAAAGCCGTAGGTGAAGGCGACGATCCCGATCGCCAGAAGGGAAAGTGCCCCCAGCCTCCTTAACGTACGCCGACGACGGAGCACAGACCTACCCATCGGGTTGCAGCCCGAAGACGGCTTTCAAATATCTTTGCCGTGGACGTGGACCGCTTTGCCAGGGGGATAGTTATCAACTTGCCCCGCCCAAGCCGACCGATGCAATCGTCTCCGAGCGGACGGGAGAGGGAAATGGAGCAGGAGCAAGAGGCCGCGCTGCCGAGCTCCTCGCTGGACCAGAGGAACTTCGAGGAGGAGACTCTTGCCTACCTCGCGTACATTCTTAAGGAGACGGAGCTTTCGAGGGCCCGTCTCGACAGGATGCACAAGGACTCCATAGTCACCAATATGCTCCTGGCCATTGCAATTCTCGTCCTGATAATAGTCTGGCTGGACATAACTGGAGTCCTCCCTCTGTTCTAAAGGGGCAATCACTTTTAAGCAGCCTGCTCCGTGCCCGAGGAGAAAGGGAGGAGTCTAGGTTGAAGAAAGTTGGATGCGCGGTAATAGGCCTTGGCTTCATAGGCAGCAAGGTTCACGTACCGAGCCTGAAGGGTATCAAGGAGGCCAGGCTCGTAGCCGTCTCCGATGTAGATGAGAAGCGCCTCAAGAGGGCTGCCAAGCCGCCGGTCAAGGGAACAACCGATTACCACGAGATTCTAGAGGATCCGGAGGTAGATGCTGTCTGGGTCTGTCTGCCGAACTTCCTCCATGGCCCCGTGACCCTCGAAGCTCTTGAGAAGGGGAAGAACGTCTTCTGCGAGATGCCGCTTTCGAATAGTCTGGACGAATGCGAGAGGATCGTGAAGATCAGCCAACAGATGGGAAAGGTTGTCGTTCCAGGAGCCACCTTCAGGTGGACGCCGAACTTCGTCAAGGTCCGGGAACTCATGGAAAACGGTCGCGTAGGCTCTCCGACCATGTTCTACCAGAGGGAGTACATAGCGCCGTCAATCCTCGCTGCCCAGTGGCCAGCTGGTAGCTGGGCATGGGACAGGGAGAAGAGCGGCGGCACTAGCTTCACGCTTTCAGTCTGGGCGATAGACCTGATGAGATGGCTCCTCCAGAGCGAGGTGGAGAAGGTCTACGCCTCGATAACGAGACACAGGCAGGAGAAATACGGTGGGATAACCCCGGAGAACTGTCAGTTCCACGTTACCTTCAAGAACGGGGTCAGGGGGGTGTTTGAGAGAAGCGAGAACAGTCCTCGGTCCCTCGAAGGTTCCGAGCTTCGCATCCTCTACGACGACAATACGGCCGTGGTGGCTCTGGACAACGACGTAGTGGAGCTTCACAACGAGGAGTACGAGAAGACGACGTGGAAGTTCTTCGAGACTGGGACCCGGGTCTGGGGGCACCAACAGCTCGACAGACACTTCGTTCACTCGCTAATCTCAGGGACGGAACCGGCGGTGACGGCGATTGACGGCCTGAGAGCCGTCGAGGTCGCGACGGCGATGGCCAGGTCGGCTGAAACCGGCGAAGTGATACGGCTCTAGGGACGCTTCGCTTGCGAACTGCCATTTAAGAGCAAGTGACGCCCGCTCAAAGGGGGATGGCATATGTCATCTAGGTACAGTCTCCCTGAGATCCCTGAGCCCCCGAGGGCCAAGCCAAACGAGGTTCTCCTCGTGGCAAACGGAGACCTCAGGCTTAGCGCGAACCAGACCTGCTGGCCTACCCAAGAGCAGATGGAGAGAGAGCTGAAAGATGCGGTCAAGTCCTGTGGCTTTGAGGTGGTCCGGGCCCACCCGTACAAACCCGAGGAGAAGCATGGCTTCATCGGTTCCCAGAAGGAGGGTATGAAGGTATTCGAGGGGATAGACCCTGAAGCCAAGCTAATAGTTGCCGAGGCTGTTTGGCAGTACTCCCACCATATACTACACGGGTTGATGTTCCATAAAGGACCTATCCTTCTCGTAGCCAACTGGTCGGGCAAGTGGCCAGGCCTTGTGGGCATGCTAAACCTCGCTGGATGTCTGACGAAGGCTGACGTCAAGTACTCGATGCTCTGGAGCGAGGACTTCAGGGACCCTGAATTCCGCGCCAAGCTGTCTCGATGGCTGCAGACCGGAGAGATAACCCACAAGACCGACCACGTCATTCCCTTTGAACGGGTGGAGGTTCCAAGGGAAGCAAGAGAACTCGGAGAGGCTCTTGCACGCCAGCTCCTCAGGCAGAAGGCCATAATGGGGGTCTTCGACGAGGGATGCATGGGTATGTACAACGCCATTATTCCCGACCATCTCCTCAACCCAACCGGAGTATTCAAGGAAAGACTCAGTCAGTCTGCGCTGTACTATGCGACCACCCAGGTTCCCGACGAGGAGGCCGAGGAGGTCTACAGGTGGCTCCTCGACAAGGGGATGAGATTCGAACTGGGCACCGATGAAGCAACCGAGCTCACGGAGAGTCAGGTGCTGACGCAGTGCAAGATGTACATAGCTGCCTTGCGCATAGCAGACGAGTTTGGATGCGACGTGATTGGCATACAGTACCAGCAAGGCCTAAAGGATCTTTTGCCGGCGAGCGACCTTGTGGAGGGACTGTTGAACAATACTGACAGGCCGCCCGTTCGGTCGGCAGACGGCGAGAGGGTACTGTACGAGGGGGAGCCCCTTCCCCACTTCAACGAGGTTGACGAGTGTTCCGGGCTGGATGCCTTGATGACTTACCGGGTTCACAAGTCGATGGGGCAGCCAGTCGAAACGACGCTCCACGACATTCGCTGGGGTGACTGGGACAGATCAGGGACGACTGATGAGTACGTCTGGGTGTTTGAGATTAGCGGGGCGGTTCCCCCGGAGCACCTCAAGGGTGGCTACAAAGGGGCGATCAGCGTTCGTCAGCCGGCCATGTACTTCCGTCTAGGCGGAGGTTCGATAAAGGGCGTTTCCAAGCCGGGCGAGATCGTCTGGAGCAGAATCTACATAGAGAGGAACCAGCTCTGTATGGATCTCGGTAGAGCAGCGGCCATAGACCTTCCAGAAGAGGAGACCAGAAGGAGGTCGGAGTCCACCACGCCTGAGTGGCCAATAATGCACGCCGTCCTATACGGCGTAGACCGGGACCAGATGATGGCGAAGCATAAGAGCAACCACATACAGGTTGTCTACGCCACGGACGCCGAGAGTGCTGACGAGGCGCTGCTCGCCAAGGCCAGCATGGCCTCGGCTCTAGGCATGAAGGTCAACATATGCGGGACTAGAAAGGACGGCGAAAGCTGGTAGACCGTCAAAGCCTAGGCCTCGTTCAGCCGGGGCGCAAGCTCCTAGGTGGATCTTCCCCATCTAGGCACACGCTCGTTCCAAAAGATATAAACCGCAGAACGACGGCACGTCCTCCCATGATAAAGACAGCTGTGATACTTGCAGCGGGCAAGGGAGAGAAGGCGTGGCCCTACGGAGAGACCAGGGCGAAGGCGGTCTTCCCAGTCATCAACACCCCCATAGTATCTCTTCAGGTCAGGTATCTGAGAGAACTTGGAGTAGAGAAATTCATAGTCGTGGTCGGCTACCTGGGGCAGCAGGTCAAGTCAGCAGTCCTCAGAGAAGGGGTGGACGCCGAATTCGTCCAGCAGAGAGAGATGGATGGTCCTGTCAGCGGCCTACTCGACGCGGCGGAACTTCTCGACGAGGATCCCGTTCTGGTTCTCCATGGAGACGTCGTCGCGACCCCGGAAAGCTACAAAGCACTCCTTGATTCCTGGAAGCCTTCCATGGATGCATGCCTCCTCGTTCACAGAATGGGACGAGAGGACCCATCCGAATGGTTCTGCGCCTCAATCGACGGGGAGAGGCTCGTTTCCCTCGCCTTCCACTCGAGGGGAACCTACTCGCACAGGCTGTGCGGCATCTCGATCCTCTCCCAAAAGGCCCTAGACTATGCCCGGTCACACCCCGGTATGACCACCAAGCTGGACGTCGGAGCAATGCCCACCCTGGAGCGGGATCTTGCTCAGACCTTCCAAGACATGATAGACGCGGGGGAGGAGGTCGGGGCGGTTGAGACGAAGGGACCGTTCGTCGATGTCGACAAGCCTTGGCACCTCCTCGAAGCAAACGGCCGAATGGCCGACTACCTTGCCTCGACTCTCGCCGGCAACGAGATAGACCCCGAGGCGGACATATCTGACAAGGCCGATATCAGCGGCTTCGTTAGAATCGGACCAGGCTCGAGGATCGGGAAGAACGTCCAGATACACGGAAACATCATAGTCGGCTCCAATACCTCGATAACCAACGGGGCGATGATCGGCCCAAACGTCGTGGTCGGAGACAGAACCAGAATAAGGGACTACTGCCAGGTTGGGTCCCACTCAGTGATAGGAAACGAATGTGTCGTCGGCCACTGCGCCGAGTTTGGAGGAGTCCTCATGAACAAGGTCTACCTGTACCACTACTGCGAACTATCCGGCATAATCGGGACGGCCACCGACATAGGCGCAGCTACAGTCTGCGGCACCCTCAGGTTTGATGATGGACGTACCACCCACGTGGTGAAGGGAAGAAAAGAGGTTCCTTTGATTGGCGCCAACGAGACATATATCGGCGAGTACTGCCGCACCGGGGTAAATGCAATCATAATGCCCGGGGTCAAGGTGGGTCCTTACAGCATCCTTGGCCCGGGAACCATAATCTACAAAGACGTGCCGTCGAGGACACTGGTACTGGCCAAACAGGAACACGTCACCAAGCCCTGGGGACCCGAGAAGTACGGATGGTAGGGAAGTGCAAAACGACGCTGCCCTGCAAAGATTAATGAAGGGAAGGCTAGCGGGCGACCCATGACAGAGGCCGTCAGAGTAGGTGTCGTAGGACTCGGCGGAATGGGCAGGGCGCACGTCGAAAACATCGCCAAGATCGACGGATTCGAACTCGTAGGTGCGGCCGATCCTGGTCCACAGGCACAGGCATGGGCGGCCGAGCAGAACATAAGGTGCTTCTCGAGCCACGCCGACCTAATTGACAAGATGCATCCTGATGCTCTCGTGGTTGCCTCCCCTTCGAACACTCACGGGAGAGTAGTAACCGATGCATGTGAGCAGGGCATACATGTTTTCTGCGAGAAGCCCTTGACCACCGAGTTTTCCGAAGCCCTGCGTGTCATCAGACGGGTAGAGAAGTCTGGAATCGTCTTCTCCATTGGACTCGTCCTCAGACACACGCCAGTCTACGTCAAGGCCAAGGAGCTGCTGGAAGAAGGGGAGATCGGGCAGGTCAGTCTCGCCGACTGCCGCTACGGAGGCATGTTGCTGGGCCGTGCAACCTACGTCTTCTCAAGAGAGCTGGGAAGGGGCCTCATCAACGAACACACGATTCATATGATCGACGTCATGGACTTTCTTCTTGGACCGGTCGAAACGGTGTACGCAGCCTACGATGCAGATGAGTCTCACACCGAGTACAACGCGTCCATACTGATGAAGAATAGCGCTGGCTCCTTCACCTCGATTTGTGCAAGCGGCATAACTCATTTGCCCAGCTACGCGTGGATAACAGGAATGGAGAAAGAGATGGTCATAGATGCTAACAGCCGACTCTCGATCCGCGACGAGGACGGAGAGAAAGAGCTTCTGAGCAGCGGGTTAGGCTACAGGGAGGAGCTCGAAGAGTTCAGAGACGCAATTCTTGGACGAGGAGACGTAACAACGGGCATCGAGGTTGCCGAGTCGTCCTCGAGGCTGATAGAGGCCATCTACAGATCGGCCGAGTCGGGGAGGACGCAGAGCCCGGACTCGCTATGAAGTCCAAAAGGCCTCGGTGTAGATTCTCTGCCCATCGGCCAGTATCTCTGGGATCCACAGGGAGGGTCTCCAGAGCCGCAGCCCTCTCCCGTCTACCGATATGATCATGTCGAATCTCTCTCCCTGCGTGAGAGAGAAGTTGAAGACGCCGATCAGAGGAAGGTGGCTGAGACGCGGCTTGGAGGATTCCGCCGACCAGTTCCGATAGAGCATCCTGTCCCCATCGACGTCAAACTCGACGTATCTCAAGGTCTGTTCAGGCGCGTAGAAGCATGCCTGATAGCCCTTGTAGAACCCCGCTATGATACCGGACTGGTTTATCAGCACCGCGTAGTCCCCGACGGCCTCGGGTCTTCGGGTCTTTTTCGGCCCGATCTTCTCGGGCATGAAGATTCGCTGAGCAGAACCGAAGCCGAAGAAGATCAGCCGCTCGCGTTTGCCCTCTCTGCTCAACCTGAAGTCGACTATCTCAGGTTCTATCCCCAGTAGACGGCTGAGATTTGCCAAGGTGCCAATCTGGGGAAACAGGTTCTCGACCTCCCTGAGCTCGACGTCGATTCCCACGGGGCCACATCTCGACTGGATCTCCCTCAGATCGTCGACCGACACGGAGGCAAGCCAGTGAGACCTGATCTCGATCTCGACGTCCCTGCGAGCCAACAGGCTGACAACAGCGTGGTACTCCTGCTCCGAGTAGAACATCGATCCCGGTGCAGAGACTTCTAGTATCGAGACAGGCTCGGTCGAGCTACCAATCAAGGCTAGGAAGACGACCGAGGATGCAACCAGCGCTATCAAAAGTACTCCGACGAGGATTCTGTCCATCGATCCCCCTCCGGGGGGCCAAAAAAAGAAAAACCGTGAGAGCGGATACCTCCGCCCTCGCGCTCATGGCCACATGAAGTTGGCTTCCACCGTCTGAAGCTCGCCGTTTCTATAGATCCTGACGACCTGCAGCATGCCACTGTGCCCTGGTATCGTAGTTCCCTTGAGCGAGTAGATAATGAAGAGCCTGTCGTCCTTTTCCACGTTCTTGAAGCTCACCGTCCCGTACAGGGGTGCCTTCATTATCTGTTGGTACTCTCCAGCGACCTCGATCTCGCTCACCGCCCTGTACTGCTGGGCCTGGGTGTTATGCGTGATCGACAAGTCGGTGATGGTCCTGTTCCTGTTGTAGAAGAAGTCTGGAACTCCCTGGAAGTAGTAGAATATCGAGCCGTTGGTCTGGTTCAGCCACACGGCGAACGTAGTCGTAAGCCCGAGGATCGTGTAGTTCGGCGCCGTCGCGCGGAGCACGTCGGTGAAGTCGTACATGTACATGTCGAAGTGGTACGTCTTGCTAGCGTTCTTCCAGTCGACCGTGCCGTTCCACATGTCGACCTTGACACCTAACCTCTTCGACATGTCCATCAGCGTCTTGATCTTCGCTATGTTCATGACGGTCTCGAGCGGCGTGCTGCCCGTCGTCTGGTTCGGATTGATATACTGAAGATTCTCCTTTGGCACCCTGCTGAGAATGTTGTACTTGACCGTGACGTCCTCGAGAGGCTTCCTAGCGATCATGCTTAGAACGAAGGCGTACTTCTGCTCCATGGTGGTCAGTCTGTTCGGGAACTCGTTCCTCAGAACCGTTACGTCCTCCTTGGCCCGTTCACCGATTATGAAGAGAGTGATTATCGTTGACAGCACTATTGCAATCCCTATTACTCCCACAAGGCTTCTGTCGACCCTCATAAGATCCCCATCCTATTCAGGAAGACCTCCTAGAGGGAGAGGCCCTAGGACGCCTCACCGCCTTCCTCTGACTCTTCACTCTGCTGGCTCTCTGATCCCTCGGACTGGGCCGCCTCTCCTGGCTCCTCAGGGGTCTCTTCTGCCATTCTCCTCTGCCTCGCCGGTATGACGAAGCAGTAGTACGAGATCACTCCTATGAGGACAATGCCGATCACGATCAGTAGCACTGCCCTAGTAAGCCTAGCTGCCTTCCGCTTCTTCTGGCTCTCCTCAACCTTCTTCATCAGCTGGTCCTGCTCCTCCTTCATCTTCTGGAACTCTTGCTTGGCCTTCGCCATCGCTTCCTCGTACTTGGTCTCGTGGCTCCACACATAATAGACGGAGTTCTGCAGGAGCTTCCTGAAGTTCTCGTCGTTCAGCAGGTTGCCGAAGTAGGTCTCGTCAGTCTCGTGAACCGAGATTTGGTCTGTGCCAGCGAAGGTTACTGATGTGCCGTTCTCCTCGTAGAGCACGACGAGCGGAGCACCCAGATCCTTGTCCTTGTAGAGCACTGTGTACGTGCCCTTCTTCGGCTGCATTGGAACGAACTTCGGCGGACTCACCGTTGTGTTCATATGGACAACGAATCTCTTGTCGCTGAGAGTGAATTCGTCCGCGACTCCTTCGGTTATGTCGTTCGTAGCTGCCTTTATGTAGGTCGTCTTTCTCTCTATGATTCTGCGGCCAGTGACGGGGTCCTTGCGGAACGTTGGCTTCACCATGTAGTACTGGTTCCCGAAAATCGGGAAGACCGTCGCGTTGAGCTCTTTCGTCACCGCACCATTGCCGGCATTTCCAAGTCCGACAATTCCCCCTCCCTGGTTGAAGTACCAAAGGGTGGAGGGAACGATTCTGTCAGCTGTCAACTCCCACGTGGTCAGCGCCATGACGACGCACTTGACTTGTGGGAAGTAGAGAAGCGTGTTCATGAGATCCTGATCGCCTACGAGCACTATGTCCGCCTTGTCCTTAAGCCGTGGGTCGCTGTTTATAACGTCCGCAAGTGCCTGACCGTATAGCCGTAGATCCTGATCGCCGACCTTTGGTCCATGGTACACGAGTATGACAGGCTTCGCTTCGTCCTGAGCTATCAGGACGGGACAAGCCATTAGCACTATTAGAGCCCCAACCATCACTGCTTCTGGCTTTAACATCGAACCACCCATCCGGTTGGATGCGCATCTTCTTGTGGGTCCCGCCCCATATTTAAACCTTTTTATCCAAGGCCTGGCGGTGGTTCCCCCGGCCTGCCGACGGACTCCAAGAGCTCTCTTTAGAACGAAGGGTTTGGATCGCAACGAACTCTGAGAGCCGGGAACCCTCAAGATGGCTCAGCCGTACACGGCAGGGCTTGGGGGATGAGCCGACCAAAAATGATTTAAGACCCCTGCCCCCCGTACGGCAGGCCTTCTAATCAGCTGCGGTGGTCCGATGAGAATTGACAAAAGACTTCTGGGTCTGGCTGCTGTGTCCCTGATACTCTCAACTCTGATAATGATCACAATAGCGAGGGAGAAGATCGAGAAACCCGTGGAGATCCTCAAGAACGAGTACCCGACAACCCTCAAGGTGTCGCAGAAAGCGACGTTCAGCTTTGCCGTTGTTGCTAGAAAGGACTTCAAGCACGTCGCATTTAGATTCTCGCTGTTGGCGCAGAGATCCCTCAGATACAGCGACGTGTTGGATCCCCGGAAGGAGTTCAACGCGAGCAGCTCGCCAGACGAGATCCTTGACAACGTCCTCAAGATCGGATGGTTGAGGAACCAGACCGAGTCCCTCGGTATA